>SLIO01000119.1 GCA_007135635.1 Methylomicrobium sp.
CCGCTATCGTTCCCACGCTCCAGCGTGGGAATGCAGCCCGAGACGCTCTAGCGTCTCGTAGCGCTGGAGCGGTACTCAAGCATTCCCACGCAGAGCGCTCATCGTTATACACAAGTCCCGTCATGCCCGCCGGTAAGCGGGTATCCAGCACGTAGCCCGTATGTAGCCTAGCGAAATACAGGAATGGCGTGGCTCCGAGGTTCCCGGATAAAGCGCAGCGTAATCCGGGCTACGCTTGGCAGGACGAGGTTTGCAACCTCGTCCGAAACGTTTTGATCCTGCCGAAGCCCATTGAAACGTTGGGGACGGGTTAAATAACCCGTCCCGCAGGTGGCTACAGGGATGTATTGGCTTGCCATCCCTGGCACTGAATACCCGCTTCCCGGCGGGTATAACGGCGAAATGCGGCATGAACAACCTTCGAACCTGCTTTATGAATCCATCGCCTCGACAGTAATAGGAATGCCGGCAAGACCGGAAGCCGGCTTTTCATTTACATAAACAGGAACCGGCTCGGGAACCATGTCGCCTTCGGTTCTAGGTCCTCTGATCGCTGTTAATAAACCTTTAATCGGGTTTTTCATCATATCTTCTACGGCCGTTGCCTCGTAACCGCAATGCGCCATGCAACTCGCGCATTTCGGATTTTTCGAAGTACCGTATTTTTCCCAAGGCGTTTCATCGAGCAATTGTTGGAAGGTTTCGGCATAGCCTTCATCGGACAACAAATAACAAGGTTTTTGCCAACCGAATACGTTGCGGGTCGGGTTACCCCATGGCGTGCAATTATAGCTTTGATTACCCGCCAAAAAGTCCAGATAAAGCGACGAATGATTCAACTTCCATTTACGGTTCTTGCCGATCTTAAAAATGCCTCGGAATAATTCCTTAATATCGCGCCCTTTGATAAAAATATCTTGTTGCGGCGCACGTTCGTAACTGAAACCCGGTGCAATCGTAATGCCTTCGACGCCCAATTCCATCGCATAATCCAAAAACTCGGCGACTTCTTTTGCTTGCTCACCTTGAAACAGCGTGCAATTGATCGTGACTCTAAAACCTTTATCAAGCGCTAACTTGATCGCTTCGACCGCCCTATCGAAAACGCCGTCCTGGCAAACCGATGCATCGTGCCTTTCTTTATTACCATCTAAATGAATAGAAAAAGTTAGATAAGGAGACGGTTTGTAGTCATTGATCTTCTTCTTCAATAACAGCGCATTCGTACACAGATAAACGAATTTCTTTCTCGCGACGATGCCTTCGACAATTTTCGGCATATCTTTATGAATTAACGGTTCGCCACCTGGAATCGAAACCATTGGCGCACCGCATTCATCGACCGCTTGCAAACATTCCTCGACCGATAATCGCTTATCTAAAATATCATCCGGATAGTCGATCTTTCCGCATCCGGCGCAAGCCAGATTGCATCGAAACAATGGCTCGAGCATCAAAACCAAAGGATACTTTTTAGCCCCTTTCAGTTTTTGTTTAATAAGATAACTACCAACTGCTAACTGCTGACGTAATGGCACACCCACGGGCATATCCTCCATAGTGACTAAACAAGCAAGGCCGACCCTAATCGAGCCTCATAAAACCGAAAAACTGCCTGTTGCATGCTTGCAACAGATCAAAAATATCATGCATCCTTCCTTGAAAACGACTGCCGGCTGATCAAAACAACCCACCTAAAATATAAGTCCTTATAGAATACAATCATTTATAGATTTGCAAGTAGAATACTATCTTTTCGGAATTGACTCCAGTTTTAGCATAATTTTATCGTCTTAAGAGCCAAATCGGAGTGCATTGCTGCCTATTTGCGAAAATACAACACAAACTTTTAAATAGTTGATTTTTATTCTATATAACATAGCCGGAGCATAGGATTTTGCTCATATTGGCTAGAAAACAACATTGCTTTGCAAAATACCAACAAACAGTCTATCATTGCCGTTAAATTCAGTCTGTTTCCAACACCCTCGAGACGAAACCTAAAGAAATAATCATGAGCGGATTACAACCAACACTGGACAAACCGGAATCATTAACCGGCCTATCCGACGATGAATTTCAGGCACTGCTGCTTGAAGGCGTCTCCAGAACGTTTGCGCTGACTATTCCGCAGCTTCCGGATATCCTCTATCGTCCGGTAGCGAATGCCTATCTACTGTGCCGAATTGTCGACACCGTTGAAGACGAAGTTTCGCTTAGCCCGGAACAGAAAAAAACTTTCTGCGCTCGCTTTATCGAAACCGTCAAGACCGGCCATGGTGCGAGTAATTTTGCCGCCGATCTAGCCCCTTTACTGTCGGAGCAAACCATTCCGGCAGAACATACGCTGATCGGCCTGACGCCACGCGTCATTCAAATCACGCATTCGTTCGATCCGCAACAAATTGAAGCGCTAGCGACTTGCGTCGAAACAATGGCACAAGGCATGCCGATCTTTCAGGCGCAAAACCTAAGCAACGGACTGCCGACCATGGCCGACATGGATAAGTACTGTTATTACGTAGCCGGCTGTGTCGGCGAAATGCTTGCCAAACTGTTTTGCCATTACTCGCCCGAGATTGCGGCTCACAGAGAGCGCTTGCTCGAACTCTCGGTATCGTTCGGACAAGGCTTGCAAATGACCAACATTCTCAAGGATATATGGGACGATGCCGGCCGCGGCGTTTGCTGGCTGCCTCAAGATATTTTCGACGAGACCGG
>SLIO01000110.1 GCA_007135635.1 Methylomicrobium sp.
AACCGCAATAACGCCAACCGGAAACACATCAGTTAAATTTGATCTCGATATCCCATTAGTGGGGCCGAAACCGGCTAAGGTCGATGGGGAAGCAACGTTCGATCATGCCTCGCTTGTCGTGCACTCATTCGATTTACCGGTCGGCAACATCAAAGGAGTTTTAAAATTTAATGAAAAGGGGCTTTTCGCAGACAATATACAGGCGTTCGCGTTGGGGAGTCCGATCCTAGTGAATATCGAAAGCGAACCGAAACAAACCACGATTAAGGTCGCGGGACAAAGCGCCGTTGAGGACTTGAAAAATCAATTTAGGCTGCCATGGTGGGAGCTTGTTGAGGGCAATACCGATTACCGGTTGGAGTTGATATTGCCAGTCAATGATAATCGCGCGACTCAATTGACGGTCAATTCGGGATTGAGAGGCTTATCGCTGGCCTTGCCCGACGGGCTCGCAAAAAGTAAGGACCAATCGAGACCCTTATCGCTGGTTTTTGATTTGAGCGACGAGCGTTTGTTACCGGTTAGGTTAAATTACGATAATCAATTGAATGCTGCATTCAAGATTGAGATAGCGGAGCAGGCTTTGCATTCGGGGCATTTTCTGTTCGGGACCGGCGTGGCGGAGTATCCGGATGAACCGATTATTAAACTCGAAGCGAATCGCGAACAGATGAATCTCGAAGAGTGGTTTCGTTTTATCGATAGGGACGGTCTAGCAAACGATGAGCCGTTGCCGGTACATGAAGTCAAAATAAGAACCCGGCAATTAATGAATCAATTTATGGATTTAGGTAGGCTAGATTTAATGTTGACGCGCCGTGGCGATGCCTGGGTAGGTAAGATCGATAGTTCGGCGGCCAAGGGAGATTTGCGTATACCGGTTGACCGATCAGGCGACGATAGCATACAGATGACCATGGATTTTATCGATCTGACAGTGATGAGCCGCATTAAGCTGGAAGGCGGTGCCGATAACCCTGTGGAAAAGTTGCCGTTATTCGATATCGATAGCGAAAAAGTGATTTGGCGTTCGGCCGATTTAGGCCGGCTGGTATTACGGACCATCCGTATTCCAAAAGGTTTGCATTTTCAGCGACTAACCATTACCGACAACAACGAAAAACTGAATCTGACCGGTCGTTGGATCAATCAAAGATTTGGCCCAACAACTGAGTTAAAAGGGACTCTCGACGGACGGCATTTCGGTCGGTTGCTCAATGAATTAGGGCTATATGAGAGCATGAAAGAAACCCGTATTGCTGCAAAACTGGATCTAAATTGGAACGCGGCGCCCTATCAATTTTCATTGAAGCGCTTGCGCGGTGAAGTAGATGTCGAGTTAAAGGACGGTAGATTGCTCAGCATAGAACCTGGATTGGGGCGAGTATTGGGTATCATAGCGTTTTCACAGTGGGTTAAACGATTGCAATTGGATTTTCGCGATGTTTACGAGGAAGGATTAACCTTCAATAGTATCAAGGGACGTATCCATTTGGCTGATGGCATTGCCAGTACCACAAATATAGAAGTCGATGCCGTGCCGGCTAAAATAACGCTTTCCGGAAACGCTAATTTAAACGATAAAACGCTGGATCAACAAGTTCGGGTCGTACCTAAAAGTTCCGACGCGGTTCCCATTGCTGGTACAATTGTCGGCCGTTTAGCCGGTTTGATTGCAAAGGCAGTGACGAAAGATTATCAGGAGGGCTTTTTTTTCGGGTCTCAATACCGAATCATAGGTTCTTGGGATGAACCTCAGATAATTCCCCTCCATGAAGGCGATGGTTTGTTTAACAAAACTTGGCAAGGCCTTACCGATTTCCCGTGGACGGAAAATAGCAAGTGAGTTTTACTGTGTTAGCGAGTCAGTCTCACTAAGTGATATAGGTCAGTTTTGAACGAACACATCAACGCATCGTTATACATTGAGCGATTCTGAATAAAAATTAAACAATGAGTCTTTAAATGAGCAAATGTGCCGCCATACAAATGGCATCGAGTCCCAATGTGGGGGCAAATCTTTTAGAAGCCGATAGGTTGATCGGCGAAGCGGTAAATGCCGAAGCGAAATTGGTCGTGTTGCCCGAAAACTTTGCTTTAATGGGGGAAAACGAGACCGATAAGTTGACGATCAAGGAAGCCGACGGGAATGGCCCGATACAAGATTTTTTAGCGTCGACTGCCCTAAAATACAAAATCTGGATTATCGGCGGAACGATCCCGTTGGCCGGTGATAACGATAACAAAGTTAGGGCTTCGAGCCTAGTTTATAACGACCGTGGCGAGCGCGTTGCGCGTTACGACAAAATGCATTTATTCGATGTCAGCGTGCCCGATACCGAGGAAGAATACCGCGAATCGAATTCGATTGAACCCGGACATGATCCGGTTGTTGTAGATACACCTTTCGGTAGGTTGGGGCTGTCGGTTTGCTATGATCTGCGCTTTCCCGAGCTTTACCGTAATTTGGTGGCGAAAGGCGCTGAAATTTTGCTGGTGCCTTCGGCGTTTACCGCGCAAACTGGAGCCGCGCATTGGGAGGTCTTATTGAGAGCTCGCGCGATCGAAAACTTATGTTATGTCATTGCGCCGAATCAGGGCGGTTTTCATATTAATGGCCGAAAAACCTTCGGGCATTCGATGATTGTCGATCCGTGGGGTGTGGTTTTAGGTTGTCATAAGAATGGCGGCGGCTTCGTTTGCGCCGATATCGGA
>SLIO01000223.1 GCA_007135635.1 Methylomicrobium sp.
CTTACTGCTTACTGCTTACTGCTTACTGCTTACTGCTCACCCAAAACTTATAAAGGCTTAACCTTCAATATCGCGCCGAATTTCGGATGATCGAAATAATGGTCTTCATTAAACTTAATACGCCGCACTTCGTTCAATCTAAAAAATCGCTTGGGATCGGGCTGATACTCAAGATCCAGTGTCACGGTCAAATAATCACCTCGTTCAAGCTGAAAAAAACCGTCCAACACATTACCGGCATCCTGAACCCGAACTGCATCACCGGCACGGTCAGCGTCTATGACTTGAGTCCACGCATGATAGGCGATCGGTTGATACACAGAATAACGCGAAAGCGTACCATAGACCTGTCCTAACGATTTTTGTTCTGAGGCGGCCTGGGCCAATGCCGACACCTCGACGACCCGACTCGGCCATTGAATCTCGCTACGGGTCTGATCGAACAATTCGGTCGTCGCCATGTCCTGCGCGAATACGATTAATTCGACTTGAAAACGATCTTCGGCTAAAGCAAATGAGGTCCGCCAAATCAACAACACAAACCAGACCACACGAAACGCATTTTTTTTATTCTTCATCATGATTTCTTTGCCATCTCAAATACCTTTGTAACCAGACGTTATCGGATAACGCCGATCGCGCCCGAATGCTCTAGGCGTTATCCGAATGCCGGGCGGCGATTGTCGGCGCTTGTATTCATTGCGATCGACCAGCGTAATCGCCCTATTCACATGCTCGGCGGCAAATCCGGCGGCAATGATTTCATCCGCAGACTGATCCAGCTCAACATAACGCTCCAAGATCGGATCCAGAATTTCATAAGGCGGCAACGAATCCTGATCGATTTGATCCGGTGCCAATTCCGCCGACGGCGGCCGTGTCAAGACACGGTCGGGAATGACTTTCGAAATCGAGTTACGATAAAGCGCCATCTCATAGACCAACAGCTTCGGCACATCCTTGATCGGCGCGAAGCCGCCGGCCATGTCGCCATAAAGCGTCGCATAACCGACACTCATCTCGCTCTTATTACCGGTCGTCAGCAATAATTTACCTTGCTTATTGGACAAGGCCATCAGCAACACGCCTCGACAACGGGCCTGGATATTCTCCTCGGTGGTATCCTTGGCGCTGCCGGCAAATAGCGGGGCCAACATTTCGGTAAATGCTGTGACAGCCGGTTCGATCGGAATGATGTGGTAGTCCACACCCAACGCCTTCGCTTCCGATTCGGCATCTTCGTTGCTCATCGCTTGCGTATAGCGCGACGGCATCAACACCGCCTCGACCTTATCGGCGCCGAGCGCATCAACCGCCAACGCCAACACCAATGCCGAATCGATACCGCCGGACAAACCCAACAAGGCTCCATTGAAGCCGCTTTTGATCACATAATCGCGAATCCCCAATACCAGGGCCTGATATTCGCTCGACACCGGCCGGTAGATCGGAGCGCATGTCGATTTGATCGGTTGCTTGCCGGTAAATTCGACGACACTGAGCTGTTCCCGGAATTCCTCGGCGCGAAACACGACCGAACCTTCACTATCGACGACAAATGACGCGCCATCGAAAACCAACTCATCCTGTCCGCCGATCAAATTGACATAGACCAACGGAACCCCGACGGCTTTGACTTGATCACAAACGATCTGCTCGCGCTGATGAATCTTACCTGCATGAAACGGTGACGCATTTAATGTCAGTACAATATCGGCACCGGCCCGACGGTTTTTGGCAATCAAGCCCGACTGCCAAACATCCTCGCAAATCGTCAGTGCCAGAGTTGAACCTTTCAGATTGAATAACGAGGTTTCGGAACCGGCCGTGAAATAACGCTGTTCGTCGAATACACCGTAATTCGGCAAAACATTCTTATGATAGCGCGCAATAATTTCTCCCGACCGGCACACTACCGCCGAATTATACAACTTACCGCCGGATTGCTCGGGGTAACCGAAAACCACATCGATGTCCTGCACCTGTTCTACGATCGTGGCAGCGGCTTGCTGCGCCCGACCAATAAAATCCGGTCTCAGCAACAAATCTTCCGGCGGGTAACCCGTTACCGATAGTTCCGGAAAAATGACAATATCGGCTTTTAGCCGGTTGCGGCCATGGAGTGCCTCCGCGATGATTTTTTCGGTATTGGCTTTGATATCGCCCACCAGAAAATTGCTTTGTGCAATGGCTATCCTGAGAGTCGTAGCGCTCATAAAATATAATTTTCCTCTCTAAAATTCCTGTATCGCGGCTTGGCTGGACCGAAGGTAAAAGGACGGTTTCCGCTGTTTCACAAGCTCCAGCTTGGGAAACAGCATAAAAAGAAGGGGGACTGAATATTTACGTCCTGTCATTATTCGGAGTGATTTTACAGGAACCGGAAAAATAGTTCGCGATTGGTATTAAGTAGACTCTGTCACAACCGGGCGGTTTTTATTGCGTATCCATTCGCTCCAAGATCCGGCATAAAGCTTGGAGCCACCGAATCCCGCGACTTCCATCGCCAATAAATTATGGCAGGCGGTAACGCCGGAACCGCACATGTGTACGACTTGTTCGGACGGCGTGGCATCAATCAAGCCAGACCATTCATCGCGCAACTCTTGCGCCGCCTTGAAACGCCCGTCGGCTTGCAAATTGTATTGAAACGGCCGATTCAGCGCGCCGGGCACATGCCCCGCAACCGGATCGATAGGCTCTTGACGCCCCGA
>SLIO01000108.1 GCA_007135635.1 Methylomicrobium sp.
CCTGAATCGTTCGAAAAAAAGGCACTGGGCATTTCACATTGCGAAATTGGCGCTTATATCATCGAAACATGGAATATTCCCGGTTTTCTCGCAGACGCCGTTTTGTATCAAAACAAATCATCTCAAGCAATACTCGATAGTTCTACCTTAGTTAAACTGATCAACTTGGCAGCTCAATTAAGTCGATTCGATAAACAAAACACCGTTGTTTATGCCGAAGCCCATGCACTATTCGGACTCGGACAAGCGATTCTTGATGAAATAGCGATCGAAGTAAAAAAACAGACCGAACAAACCGCCGGAAGCCTTGGAATCGCCATCGCGAAACCTGAAGACGGCACGACGATCATCAAAGCAAAACTCGAAGAAAGGAACGCGATTCAGAAGCGTCTCGGCAAGCATACCAGGGATTTGGCCTTCCTCGGCGCCATTGCACACAACAACGATTTATCCGAACAATTCGATAAAATCCTAACGACTCTACTTCGAGACTTGAATATATTATTCGGGCTCCGATCGACGGCCGTGTTTCTGGTCAATTCGGAAAAACATATGCTCGAAGGTTATCCATTACCCGAGCAAAGCAACGCCAACCTTTTGTCGAATTTGTCGATCGAACTCAAGCCTAACCGCAGCCTGGTCACGAATGCATTACTGAACCAACGATTGCTAGACTCTTATCAAACCACCCTGCCCGATCCCGTTCCGGTTATCGACCGACAGATTTGCCGACTGCTCAACAGCGAAGGCATGATAGCTATTCCCCTTAGCGTGAATAATCGACATTGGGGGGTTATCGCTGCGGGATTGGCGCCGACCAACCAACTCCAAATTAAGGCTAAAAGAGGTTTGATCTCGTTATTTGCCGGAGAAGCAACGCGAATTCTCTCCAATCATCGTCAAGCCGGCAAACGCGTCCAGGAAAACATCGACTCGATGCAATCGGACTTTCAATTACAGGTAAAAAAAATTATTCATGAAGCCAACAATCCGTTGAGCATCATCAACAACTACCTTTATTTACTTAACCTCAAACTCGGTAGCGACAGCCCCCAAGAAATCGGACTCATTCAAGAGGAAATCAACCGGGTCGGCGAGATCATCCTGCGCCTTTCCGATGCACCGACACAAGAAAACGCCGGCGGCGGCTCCGGGCCGATCGATATCAACCAAACCATAAGTGATTTGATCGCGCTTTTCGAGGGAGGGCTCTTCGCCCCCCGTCGAATAGAAGCCGGATTGAAACTCGACGGCCGGATCCCGAAAATCGCCGTCAGCAAATCCAAGCTTAAGCAAATTCTAACGAACTTGATCAAAAACGCCGCCGAAGCACTGCCTGAAGGCGGCCAAGTCACGATCTTAACCCGCGACCGCGTTTATTTAGGCAATCACTGTTACGTGGAAATTCAAATCCAAGATAACGGTCCCGGTCTACCCGATGCAATCAGCGACCAGCTATTCCGACCGGTTACCAGCACGAAAGGTGAAGGCCATTCCGGACTCGGGCTTACTATAGTTAAAAATTTGGTCGACGACCTAACCGGCACTATCGGCTGCAACTCGACACCGAATGAAGGAACGACCTTTCAAATTTTTTTACCCAGAACGCTATAACCATGCCTATAATTAGCACTTAGGATCACGGTATTCATCATGGGCGCCATAGCTAGCTTACATTCTAATTCCGACATCGAGATACTAATTATCGATGACGAACCCAAAGCACGTGCAAGCTTACACGATATCCTAAAATTGTCAGGCTATCGCGTTACCATGGCCGAAAATATCGAATCAGCCATCGAATTGATTAATGAGCATATTTTCCCTTTGATTTTGCTCGACCTGAATATGCCCGTTTTGAATGGACATCATTTTTTAGACTATCTGTCCCACCACGATATCGAAACGCAAGTTTTGATCATCAGCGGCGAAGCAACTTTCTCCCAGGCCGCACGATCATTGCGTTTCAACTTCGTCCAGGAATTCATTAAAAAACCCTATTCGGTCGAAGCCTTGTTGCATTCGGTTAAAATTGCCGCCGAAAAAATCCGCCTGAAAGAAATCAACGATAAAGTTCAGTCGCAATTATCGAAATCCGAACAATTGCACCGCTTTTTCGTAGACAGCTCGCCTGACATCATTTACATGCTGAACGATCGAGGCGAATTCGTGTTTCTGAACAATGCCATCGCCACTATCCTGGGCTACGATAAAAGCGAAATCATCGGCAAACATTATTCCGCATTGGTTTATCAATCAGATCTGGAAAAAGCCAAATTCGCCTTCAATGAACGCCGGACCGGTGGACGCTCTACTAAGGCCATCGAGCTTCGTTTACAGTGCAAGAACAGCAATCAGCCGAAATATGTCGAAACCAATTCGATCACGATCGTACTGAGTTCCAAAGGTGTTTATAGAAAGAAAAAAGAATCCAAGGAATTTATCGGCACCTATGGTGTGATTCGCGACATCAATGACCGCAAACTATCCGAAAACACCTTGCGCAAACTCAATTTGGCGGTCGAAAATAGCCCTAATTTGATCTATATCACCGACAGTAAGGGCATGATCGAATACGCCAATCCGAAAATTTTTGAAATCTCCGGTTACACCGCCGAAGAAATCATCGGAAAAACGCCGCATATTTTTAGTTCCGGCGAAACGCCGACGCACGAATACCAGGAACTTTGGAGCACCATCTCCTCCGGCAAAATCTGGCGAGGCATTCTCAAAAACCGAAAAAAAACCGGGCAACTGTATTGGGCCCAACAATCCATCGCGCCGATGCTGAATTCGGACAATCGGGTAACGAATTATGTTGCGATTCAAGAGGATGTGACTGAAGCACTCGCTCAGCGCGACATGATTACCTATCAAGCCACTCACGATCCATTGACCGACTTGATCAACCGCACTGAGTTCGATCATCGTTTGAAACGGATCATCAACACAGCAAAAACCAAGGGCTCGGGACATGTTTTGTGCTATTTGGATCTAGATAATTTCAAAATCGTCAACGACACCTGTAATCATACGGCCGGCGACGAATTGCTTCGGCAAATCAGCCGGCAATTATCGACATTGATCCGCCATCGCGACTCCCTGGCTCGACTCGGCGGCGATGAATTCGCGATTCTGATGGAACACTGTACGCTGGAACAAGCACAGGCGACAGCCGAACGCATTCGCCAACATATCGAACGCTACCAATTCCGCTGGGAAGACAAAAGCTTCCGCATTGGCGTCAGTATCGGCATGGTCAAGATCAATGCCGAAAACGGCGGTTTCGATGATTTATTGAAACGCGCCGACATAGCCTGCTACATTGCTAAACAAGCCGGTCGAAACCGCTCCCATGTATTCACCGAATCCGACCAGGCTTGCATTGATTACCGCAACGAAAGCGCATGGCCCGTAAAAATCGAACAAGCCTTGGCACATAATCGCTTTCGACTCTATCGGCAGCGAATTGTCGCACTTAAAAGCATCGAAGGCGATCATTACGAAATACTGCTACGCCTGCAAGAAGACTCAGGCAAAATCATCACGCCAAACGCATTTTTACCGGCCGCTGAGCGCTATCAATTGGCAGCATCAATCGATCGCTGGGTCATCCAACACTTATTTGACTGGATGCTTGAAAATCCTGACCGACTCAGCTCACTAACGTTATGCTCGATTAACCTTTCCGCCGCTAGCTTGAACGATCGTGCGCTCAGCGAATTTATTGTCGAAAAATTCAAACAAACGGCTCTTCCCGCCAAAAAATTCTGTTTCGAAATCACCGAAACGGCAACCATCGCCAACTTGACCGCCGCAACTCAATTCATTACTTCGCTCAAGGAAATTGGCTGTCGGTTTTCGCTGGATAATTTCGGTAGTGGACTGTCTTCGTTCGCTTATCTAAAAAACCTTCCGGTCGACTTTCTCAAAATCGACGGCGTTTTCGTCCGCGATATTGAAACCGATTCGGTAGCGCTAGCAATGGTCAGATCGATTAACGATATCGCCCATGTCATGAATAAAAAAACCATCGCCAAATTCGTCGAAAACGATGCGATAATGAAAATCCTTTTAGATTTAGGTGTCGACTATGTTCAGGGTTACGGCAGCGATGAGCCATCACTTTTGAAATAAATCGGCTACGCCCTTATTGTTCTTGTAAAATCCTCAGCTTGTAAATGCCCTGATGGACGTCGTCTTGAAAAGACTGTGACCTGCCTTTTCCGGACCGACACTTGACCAACGAAAGGTATACGATGAACGACACCAAAGTCCGGCTTTCCGGTTATCAACGCCTCAAAAAACTTCGCACCTCATTAGCAATAGCGAGAGGCGCCGTTCTGCTTGTCGATTTAAAACGAGAAGCGGAAGGCACCATCTCGCATGACCAAACCAAACGGGTCACCTATCTAACCACGCTGTTTTCGAGAATCCATCGCGAACTGTTTCAAGACTGGAAAGATCAAGCGACGATTCGGCACCGTCCCGGCACGATGACCGATGCCGATAAGCGGCTGAAATTTCGTAAAACCATCGGACGCTTAGTTTTAGACGAAGAGGCCAACAAAGACACAGCTATTTTCGACAATAACGGCTTTGTGATCCATGCCGACAACATTGACCAAAGACTGGCCGATTTTTACTTAAAAATGCGCATCGTCAGGCCTTTTGATTACGGCAATCGCATCGCGCTCGATTTTTTCATGACTATCCTAGGAAGACTGCCGGCCTTTAAAGCGGTTTATGAACACGGCATCGATTTTCGCCGTATCGATCAAAATGACGCCATCGCGCTGCACGATACATCAAGCGATATCCAAGCGCTAACGCGTGCCTTCCGCCATGCCCTCGACCCGCTACGCAACCGATTATTAATAAACCAAGCAAACAGCTACGGAATTTGGCCCGAGAATAAAACCTTCGTCTCCGGAATCCCTTTCTTATCCTATGTCACCGAAAACGGCATCCAATGTCTGGTATCGGTCAACGGTGGATTGGTCCCGTTGGACAGCATACAAGAAAAGCTGTTTACCGCAGGCAAGCACATTGCCGATTATCCGTTATGTTCACCGAATAACATTATCGGCTTCCTGCCCGGCACCGAAGCCCTGCGCATACCGGAAAAAACCGAAATAGACGGCATAACTGTCGGTAAACAAGGAGAGGCCCCGCTCTTTTGCCTCGACGTCAACATGCTAACCGGCTTGCGGTCGCCCAGTCATGCCGAACTATTGGAATTGGTCAAGCAATGCGCGGGCAATCAGGCAAGCATTTTTAACCTGGCCAACAACGAACTATTAAAACAGCAATTGCTGATTGCCGCGAACGGTGATGAGCGCTTGCAGCGAAGCGTCGAAATTGCCTACGTAAGACTCGCGAAAATCGTGACCATTCTCAACCGAGCCGAAAACGACATTTTCAGCGGTAAAACGCCGGTCGCAGAACCGCGACTGTTTATGTCAATGGGCGGCGCGGGTTCCGGAAAAAGCGTCGTCGAGGAAATCGCGCAAAACTATTGCGGCAATAACTTTGTCATCGCCTCGCTCGATGAATTTAGAAAGCAAAGCGATCTCTATAAAGTGCTGACCGCAGCCAACCACCATAGCGACGATTATGTTTACGTGGAGCCTTTTGCGAACCGCTTACGCG
This sequence comes from Methylomicrobium sp., assembly GCA_007135635.1. Taxonomy (GTDB): domain Bacteria; phylum Pseudomonadota; class Gammaproteobacteria; order Methylococcales; family Methylomonadaceae; genus Methylotuvimicrobium. The sequence continues at coordinate 5,653 of SLIO01000108.1, forward strand.
ACGCGGTAGCTCGTCGCGCCAAATTCGAGCGGTTCAACATACTCTACGACGGTACAGGTATTCCTTATTCCCCTCGCTACTCAGGCATTATCAATGAATTCAAACAAGCGGGCTTTTATACGCAAATCACCGCTGTCGATGCCTTTATCGTCAAGCCCGGCAATCGTGAGCATGAACTGATCCGTTCCACCGTCATCGACAGCGTCAAACAACGCTTCGAAAAAACCGGCAGAGCCTTACCCTGGGTCATTACAGTCTATAAACATATTCGCTCCCCTGAGTCGTTTCTCGATGCTTTAGAAGACCCGGCTCTGGATAAAATCTCTCTGTTTGCTAATGACAGCGAACCAGGCATGCATTACTTGGTCGCCGAAAGCTTTAATTTACCCGACCGCGAAGTCAAATTGCTCAAACCCCATCAACTGTCGGGTTCGCTCGCAAAATCTCTCATCTCGTTGAGTAAAACCAACGACGATTCGCTCCTAAAAAATCTAGCACACAATGATAAAACAACACTCAAGCGGATGATCGATCTAAACCCCGAATATAACGAACAAAATGTCGCCTACTTAATTTACAACAGCCAATACGGCCATCGAGTTTTAGCCATTTACAACAGCCGCCGAATGGTCGATTTTATCGATAAACGGCAACTCAATCCGAATGCGTCAGGCGAACAAGGCCTATTACACAAACCGGATGCCCTGGCCTTCCATGTCGACCCTCCCTCTCGCACCCCATGGTTAATCTCGCTTCAGGATTCCTCTTGATTAAAATCATGCGCTCATCTACCGAACCGAAAATATACAAATGCTCTTGAGTCCTCAGGCGGAAAAGGGGAACAAGGAAGCTCAACTGCCCGCGGCCTCTTCTTAATACTCGATATACTCCCTTTATACTGAAAAAATGTAAGTATTCAGACCCCGTTGGCAAATTACCGCAATTCAGGCGTAATTGCTGGCTTCCCTCTTTGAAAAAGGGGGATTGAGGGGGATTTATTTAAAAAATCTCCCCTAGCCCCTCTTTTTCAAAGAGGGGGACTGAATACTTACGAAAAAATGGCTAACTTTATGAAGGTATGGGGAGTGGCTAGCGAGAATGTCGGCAGCAGGGCAGATTTTTGCTCCATGCAAAATCTGCATTCACGCCATCCTTGGCGTTTGCAGATTTTTGCTCCATGCAAAATCTGCATTCACGCCATCCGTGGGTTCCAGCGCTGCCGTCAAGCCCCCATGGACGGGTTTACGGCGGTCCTCGATAGACATATCCCATACCTTTTATTCTTAGACGGTTTTTCGATCAAAAGGGAATAGATAAGCGTCGATGAGGATTGGACATATAAATACAAGAACACGGCCAAGTCCTAATTGCTCACCCTGAGCGACTAGGTTATCCTTAGCAACCGGTAATCATAAGTTTCCGGAGCGAAAGAATATATCGGTCTTTTGATATAACAACTAAAAATAAAAAACAGAGGTTCTCGAGATGGTAATGAATTTTATGGATCAACTACTTAACCTAGCTGGGCTTAAATTGCCCCAAGCTAAAGAACGTTATGATCCTTCCGTGTATATACAAGAAGACAGTAAACCTGCTGCGATCAAACCTTCGACCGTTAGCACGGCACCTGCACGGGCTAATAAAACAGCGAAAAAGGAACAAGCAACTTCGGAATTAACTGGCGTGGCTAAATACATGGCGAAGCAGCAACCCCAAGCCGCTCAGGGAGCACAATCTGACGCAGGCGAATCAAAAGCGGCACAATTATCCGGAGTCGCAAGATATGTAGCAAAGCTGGAACAAGAAGCGCGAGTAAAAGCCGAAGCGGAAGCAGCTGCTTTGGCCAACATGAGTGGAGTCGAACGTTATCTAGCCAGACTGGAAGGCAAAACAGTAACCTCGCCAAACCAAACACCCGTAAGCAACACACAGGAAGAAGTCAAACCAACCCGGGTCGAGCGCTATTTGTCGAGTCGGATACAAAAAGAGCCTGCTAAAACGGTAACGACACCAGCCAAACCCGTTGCAAAAGAAACAAAACCAGCAACAAAATCCGTCGAGCCCCAGGCAAAACAGCCAGTGCCTGCACCTGTCATTAAGCAAGCGCCGCCAGCCAAATCCGCCGAAAAGAAAGCCAGCAAACCGTCCGCGCCAGTCAAAAAAGAACCCGAAGTTAAAACGGTGCCAACCGATAAAATTATCGACCTTACCGTTAACGGCGAGCAATGCCATGCTACGACCTCTAGAGGTAAACGCTGCCGCCGCTCAACGGGTTTAAAAGTCATAGAAAGAACGATCGACGGCAAAAAATACAGATTTTATGCTTGCCCTCAACACAATAACGAAGACTTTCAGCCGTCTCCCGAGTTATTGGAAAAATAAAAACCGGAAAGTTGGGGGAGTCCGAAAAAAACCTAATCGAGGCAGCATAGGCTAAAATTGCAGGCCAAGAAACCGGGGTTTTTTAAACCCCGGACCCTAGACTGTCGAAAAAAAGCCATTTTAGCTATTTTCTGTGTTCCCGCTTTTTAATCTCGCGGTTTCAACTAACAAGTGCAATTTATTCCGATTCAGAAGGCAAGGTATTCTCAGGGGGACGTCGACAATCTTCACACAACCGGGCCAATTCCAGTAGACTGGTTGCGCCGGTTTTTTCCATGACTCGAGCGCGGTGCACCTCGACGGTACGATGGCTGATACCCAGTTGCCTTGCGATTTCCTTATTGGAATGGCCCGCCACCACCAACGACATCACCTCTGACTCTCGGGACGTAAGACCGTTTAAACGCCGACAGAGCGCTTGGTCTGCCAATACCGCATCCTCGTACTTCCGAACTTCTTGCTCCAGGACGGTTTGAATCCGTTCTATTAATAACTTACTGGAAACAGGCTTAGTCAGAAAATCAACCGCTCCGGCTTTGATGACACGAACGGTTGTGGGTATGTCGCCATAACCGGTCAAGAAGATAATAGGCAAATGAATATCCCGACGGATCAATTCGGTTTGCAACTCGTCGCCGGTCATATCCGGCATGTTGAGATCAAGAACCACGCATCCGTTCTTGTCCGGACAATAAGCCTGAAGAAAATGCTCTGCACTCTCAAAAGCTTGATAATGAAAGCCCGCAGCTTCCATGACTTCACCGAGGCCATCACGTACCGCATCGTCGTCATCGACGATAAAAACGCAGAAGGTTTCAGCGCTTATATCACGCATGGCAGGTTAAAGTGAATGCTAAGGCCGTTGTCTTCATGTTGCTCAGCCCACATTTTTCCGCCGTGAGCCTCAATCAAAGAACGGCTTATCGCAAGGCCCATGCCTAAACCGGCCGGTTTAGTGCTATAGAAAGGCTGAAATATTTTTTTTAAAGCCGCAGCATCCCCCACCCCTTTGCCTTTATCGCGCACTGTCACCCGAATCATGGATGGATCGTCCTCATCATGCTGTGTCGTCACAATGATCTTATCGGCATTTTCTCTCTGTTCCAACATAGACTCCAGAGCATTTCGCAATAGATTAATCAATACCTTTTGTATTTGCAGCGCATTAGCCTTAACCGGAGGCAGTCCAACGGCAAAATCCAGATCAATTTTAAAATCGTCCGAGAGTCCGTCGGCTCTCATTAATTCGATCGCTTCCTGGACCGAATAATCGATATCGATTAGCTCGCTAACGGCTTCCCCTTTTTGCAACAGGCTTACTAATTGCCGTATCACTTCGCCGGCACGCTGCGCTTGCTGTGAACATTTCTCCAAAACTTGACACAGCTTTTGCAAATCAGGTTTATCCGTTTGGCATAGATACAATGCCACATCGGCATAAGACAATATGGCCGACAGCGGCTGATTCAATTCGTGGGCAAATGCCGCAGCCGTCTGGACGGCTACGTATAATCGAGACGACTCTTCCATTTTGTCGCGCCGCCCACTGAGTTCCTTTTGCTTCATGTAATCGGTAATGTCCAAATTGATGCCGAGGATGCGATAGGCGTGATTATTTTGATCACTCAATAATACACCGCGTGAATGAATCCAACGGTAAGACCCGTTTTTGTGACGCAGGCGAAACTCCAATTCATAGCTTGGCTCATGAGCCTCAATAAAGTTTCCTATTCTCGCCAATACATAAGCGCGGTCATCAGGATGTAAGCGGCCCTCCCAATCCTCTCGCCGGTTGGGTAACTCGCTATCATCAAAGCCGATTTGCCGTTTTAATTCAGGTGATAAAAATATCTTACGTGTACTCAGATCCCAGTCCCAATACCCGGCTTTGACTTTTTCGACGACCAGAGCGAGTCGAGCCTCGGTGTTGCGCAAATCTTGCTCGGCCTGCTTGAGGGCCGTAATATCAAGGAAAGCCCCCACAGCCCCGCGCGGCTCGCCTTCTTCGTTAAATAAGGGCGAAGCATTGCCTAGAATTGTTATCTGTTGACTGTCGGGGCGAATAATATCGATGACTTGGTTGTTGACTAGTTCACCGCGAACGGCACGCCGCATCGGCAAATCCTCGTTTGCCAGCTCGAGCCCATTTTGCATGACACAAATTGCGGACAAAGCCTCATTACGTTTGGAAGGATCGGTTCTCATCGGTAAGCCGAGCATCGCCTCAAGCGCCGGATTACCGCGAATATCGTAGACGTACGAGTCATCGACAATGCACAGTCCGATCGGCACGGTATTGAAAATGACTTGCATCTCTTCTATTCGGCGCTCCAAGCTCCGGTTTAACTGAGCAATTTTTTTCTCGGTCAGCTTTCTATCCGTTACATCGACGATATGCACGATGACACCCTTGATATTTCCGGCTTCATCCGCATTAGGAATGTAAGTGGCCTGAACCCAGCGAGGCTCTCCATACCCATAGGGTATTTGTTGATCGAAATTCACCTCCTCCCCTGCAAGAGCGCGTTCGAAATAGGGTTGAACGATGCGCCAAGCTTCTTTACCGATAATATCCGGCGCTTTTCGGCCAAGAATAGTATCCTCGGTAATGCCGAACCATTTTTCATAGGTCGCATTAACCCGCTTATATCTAAACTCGGTATCCAAATAAGAGATAAGCGCTGGCGTCGCATCC
>SLIO01000235.1 GCA_007135635.1 Methylomicrobium sp.
AATCGCGTTAAAAGCCTGAATAAAAGGTTTGACTTCGGGTTCCGGATACAACGCCTTGTATTTTCTGAAAACATCGCGCGCCGCAACTTCGAATCGAGTCCGCATGGTTGCATTCAAACACACGGCATTGGTTGCTTGTTTTAATTGGCTCAACCTCTCCAAGGCGGTTCCGGCAAGCAATAATTTATCCAAGTCGAACGCTACGTTCTGCAAGAATTGACGTACCGTTAAAATAGCATCGGCCAACTCGTCGGCCATTGCAACCAGCATTTCCAAGGGCCGGCCCGAGTCATTTTCCTCATCGCCGTTTTTGCGTTTACCCCTATCGCCGCCTTCGCCATAGATTGAATAGGCTTTTTCCAGTTGTTTGTATACATTGCCGTAATCGACAATCAAACCGTTTTCCTTTTCATCGTCATAGACTCGATTGGCGCGCGTGATGGTTTGCATCAGCGTATGCCCTTTGATCGGCTTGTCCAGATACACCGTTGAGACACTCGGCACATCAAACCCGGTAATCCACATCGCGCAAACTATCACTAAACGAAAAGGATTATCGTCATCCTTGAATTCGGTTTCCAAATCGCGCTCGACCATTTTTTTGCGGTGCGGCTCAATATCCAGGCCCAATTTGGCGAATTTCCGAACTTCATTTTGTTCGGGGCTAACCACCACGCACACTTCGGTCGCTTCAACCCGTTTCAAATGATGCTTGAGTTTCAGCTCTTCTTGCTGATCGTCGGCATCGTGAATGCGCTTTTTCAGTTCGGCGACATATTCCGGCCAATATTTCATAACCAAGTCGTGCATCCGGACGGCAGTCGGTTTATCCAACGCCACAAACATCGCTTTGCCTTGATAGCCGCGGTCATTGAAATGCCATACCAAATCCCTGGCGATCGCATCCAATCGTCGCTCGGACGTTAAAATCGGATAATCCCGTTTAAACTCCCGTTCCAGTTTTCGCCGCTGATCGTCATTCAACTCGGCATCATCGATGATATCGGACATGCGTTCGTCCAGATCGGGGTTTTCGATACCCAGCTTTTCGCCCCGATTCAAATAACGGAGCGGTAGCGTTGCGCCATCGACAATCGCCCGCTTAAAGTCATACACCGAAACATACTCGCCGAAAATATTCCGGGTCAGTTCCAGTTCGTTTTTAATGATCGGCGTACCGGTAAAGCCCAGATAAGAGGCGTTGGGAATTCCTTTGAAACGCATATTTCCGGCAAAAGCGCCGCCTTGAGTCCGGTGCGCCTCGTCGGAAATCACAATGATATTGGGGCGATCGGTAATCAGAGGGTAGTCCGTTTCCTTCTTGGGGTCGATCGAGAACTTGTGAATCAACGTGAACACATAACGATGATTTTCGGTCAATAATTCACGTAAATGGTCGCGGCTCTTGGCGCGTACATTATCCTCGGTGACCGCGCCCACGCTGCTGAAAGTGTCGTAAAGCTGATTTTCCAGCTCGGTTCTATCCACAACCAACAAAAACGTGTAACTGCCGCCCAACTTACGCAGAATTTTTTGACACAGAAACACCATCGAATAGGACTTTCCGGAACCCTGAGTATGCCAAAACACGCCCAGCTTGCCTTTTAGCGCTTCAATATGGGCCGATCGATCGATTACCTTGTTGACGCCGATGAACTGATGGTTTTTGGCCATGATCTTGGTGACTTCGGACCCTTCGCCATCGAACAATAAAAAATTCTCGAACAAATCCAGCAAACGATGCGGCGCACAAGTACCGCGCAGCAACGTATCGAGGCTCACCACGCCTTCGTCTTCCTCCTCGATGCGCTTCCATTCCATAAAAAATTTATACGGACTGGTCAACGTACCGACCCGGCTATTGGCGCCATTGCTCAGAATGATAAACGCGTTGCAATGCAGAATTTCGGGGATGGTGTCTTTATAGTCGGAGAGATTATTGTCAAACGCATGGCGTAAATCGGTGTGATGGGCTTTCAACTCAAAAAACACCAGTGGAATGCCGTTCACAAACCCCACGACATCGGGGCGGCGGTTATATAATTTACCCACTACCTCAAATTGCCTGACGGCTAGAAAATGATTGTTCGCCGGGTCGTCAAAATCAAAGACCTTCAAGCGTTTTTTCTGCAATACTCCTTTCTCGTCCTGATAACTGATCGGAACGCCTTTGACCAGAAGATCATGTTTATCCTTATTAATCGCAGCCGGATGCTTGTCCGCCGCTGATTCCTTCAGCACATTCACTGCTTGTTGATAAGCGGCTTCCGGCACATCGGGATTCGATGTTTGTAGCGCCTGTAACAAATAGCGCTCCAGGATTACTTCGGATTTATTCAGCCGCCCCAGCAAACCGTCGCTACGGTCGGCCTGAGTTGCCAGCGATTCCTTTTGCCAAGCCGTAACCACCGTCCACCCTAGATCCTCCAGCACCTCTTGTGTCGCGGCCTCACTCAGGCCGTCTTCCGAATATTCGTAGCTCATTGCAGAAAATAGTTATCCTTTAAAAAATATAAGATTAGTTAAGTTTTTTGAGTCTTGGTTAATTGTGTTAAGCGACGAGTTTTAAGGCTATTACGCCGTCTTGACTTCCAAATTTAACAGATAAATAGCAAGTATCTGATTTTTAATAACTATTGACGAATTTCCGAATTACAGTTAAATAAAAATGCAATGGCTGAACGCTCTACGGTTGTATCAGGATTAGC
>SLIO01000078.1 GCA_007135635.1 Methylomicrobium sp.
CAACGCCGCCTTTGGCTGTTTCCAACATATTTTCGGCAAAACCGATTATTTGCACGATCATCGTATCGTGTTCCGGGACTTGCTCCAGCAGTTTTTCTTTTAGAATTCGCTCAAAACCAAAGCCCTTAGCGACGCCGAACAGCATTGCAAAAACAGGTACGATCGTTAATAGCGTATAAAGTGCCAAAGCCGAGGAACGGAGTATACAAAGGTCGCGGATGAACCCTTTTGCAGATAGCAATAAGATTTTCAAGGCGTGCAACCCGAATGCTTCATAGCGATTCAATGTACGTTCTTGAATTTTCCAGACGTCTTCGTTGATAAATTTGATGATGTTCAAGGGATTAGAGGGTGATAATTTTGATATGAGTTAAAATTAAAAGAGTATCGATATTCGTTAGACGAAATCCTTAATTGAATTCTTAGATTAACGCTTACATTTTTCGCGGTCGAAGCTATAACTATCGAACCCTTTGTAATTTATTCATCCCCCTATCGTTCCCACGCTCCAGCGTGGGAATGAAGACCGAGACGCTCTAGCGTCTCGTACCGCTGGAGCGGTACTCAGGCGTTCCCACGCAGAGTGTGGGAACGATAATTGCCGGGGAATGAATAGTTACAACCTTTTAGGTAACATGTTACAAGAGACGCCGTGAACAGTTAGTCTCGAGTCATGACTTTCTTTTATTTAAACACAAAAAAATCAAGTCTTGTAAACATAAAAATGAGATTACGTTTATCTGCTGCCGATTTAGGGCAGTCCGTTTCGCTGATTATATTAGTTAGCCTTCTTTATTTTGTGTTTGGATTACTTGGTCTCGAATTGGCTCTACCCCCCAGTAAAGCCAGCGCCGTATGGCCTTCTGCTGGCGTTGCATTAGGTTTACTTTTTCTTTTAGGTAATCGGGTCTGGCCGGGAATCTTTATCGGCTATTTTTGTATTTCTGCACTGTCCTTCGGATTCGAAGCTAATCTGTTGGCGGTTTCCTTAGCCTCGGCAGTCGGCGCTTCGGTTGGTGCTTTAACCGGTCGATATTTAATCGGTCGTATTGTTGGTTTTTCCAGCGTTTTGCTGGAAGACAAGCACATCGTTCTCTTTTTTTTATTCGGTGGGCCGGTTAGCTGTTCAATTCCGGCTACATTGGATGTTGTGGCGCTCTCGCTGACCGAAGTCCTCGGGCCTTCAGAAATCCCAATTAATTGGTTTATTAAATGGGTTGGAGACAGTATCGGCGTTTTTGTATTTACGCCATTGCTGTTGATTGTTTTTGCCAGCCCTAAGTCGATTTGGCGTAAACGCTTCTTTCCGGTCGGAATTCCTTTATTGTTAAGCTTTATGCTGATCATTGGTTTTTTCTTTTATGTGCAAAAACTCGATCTCAAACAGCATAATCAGGATTTCGAAAATCAATCGTTAATGTTAGCCGAGGCACTTAAGCATCGAATCAATAATCATCAGCGTATTGTTTATGCGACCGGCAATCTTTTTATGGGTGATAATTCTGTTAAGCCCGATGATTTTAAATTAGCAGCTCGATATGGGTTTGAGGAATTCCCTGAAATACAATCCATCCGCTGGCAGCGTTTTCGCTTGAAAGCGCCCTCGTACTTCGAATTGCTCACGGTTGTTAGCGAGCATCGAAGCGATTCAATATCGGTGCCGCTAGAGTTATCGGAACGACGGCTTGATCAATTTGCTCGTGTTCAAGGTTCCGACTCATTGGTAAAAGCGATTATTGAACCCGCTAAAGGCCATATTCATTTTATGTTACCGATCTATCGAACCATGAGTGAAAGCCGACAAGCTCCTACAGGCATTTTGTCAAGCACTGTTTCTACCGAAAGCCTCATTCAACAGGCATTCACGGGGCTCAATACAGGGGGCGTTTATCTTGCGATTACCGGTTCCGATTCCGAATCCGGTTACAGTATCATATACAGTAATACCGAAGATCATTGGCACAATAACTTTCGTAAATATTCGTTGTTATTGGGCGACCAGGAATGGCAGTTTTATTTTTATCAAGATCATAGATCGATTTACGCCCATTTTCATTGGCCGATGTGGTGGTTTTTGATTAGCGGTCTGTTATTTACCAGTTTACTTGGTGCCGGGTTGTTAATGCTAACCGGTCGGCATGTCAAGACAGAATTGGTCGTCAGTGAAAGGACTGCAGAATTGTTGAGTGCCAAACAGACGGCTGAAACCGCTAATGAAGCTAAGAACCATTTTTTGGCTAAAATTAGTCATGAACTGCGCACACCGCTGAACGGTATCATGGGTTTCGCACAATTATTGCAAAAATCGCCGGAGATGCCGGATGCACAAAAACAGCAAATCAATATCATCAGTCATTGTAGCGAGGATTTATTGACGCTGATTAACGATATTCTTGATATTGCCGCGATTGAGAATAATAAAATCAAGTTTGTGATAGAACGCTTCGATTTTATAAGTTTGATCCATGACATAGTCGAGTTATTTAGGTTGAGGGCCGCTGAAAAACAATTAGTGTTTGTACATAATCAACGCAATTTGCCGCAATTTCTTCATGGCGATCAAAAGCGGCTGCGTCAAATAATCGCTAATTTATTGGATAACGCAATTAAATATACCGATCGCGGTCGCGTTACATTGACGACGGATTATCAAAGCGGTGAGTTGATCATTACGGTAGCGGATACCGGATGCGGTATAG
>SLIO01000099.1 GCA_007135635.1 Methylomicrobium sp.
GCCAAATCGACAAAACTAAACCCGCTGCCACTTCTTGCGTCGCTCAATTCTTTTTCCAGTCCTATCATGTTGGCCAAATGCCCCCCTCCTGTCGCGGTTAACGTGGCCGATGCGATGAAATGCTTAGCCAGGTCGATTCTTCGATATAAAAATACCGGATAGTCAGTGTGCGGCTTGGCGGTGATATTTCTGGGTAGATAGGGCATCGTTTCATGTTTATTAACATAACTGTTGATTGTAAAAATCACGATCCGGTTTTCCTTGATGGCCGTTTTAAGGCTGGATCGTTGATAGGCGAGTTTGAACAGCGGTTGAATCAAGTCGGCCAACGATAATAACCATTCCGGGTCGTGATCATTGATCACTTCGGTTAGTTTTTGCTGATAAAAAATCATCGACTGGCGGTCTTTGGCGCGATGCAGCAAATCGGCGGTGTGTTCGGCGAAAGCCGGTTCGGTGATATAGGTTAGGCTCAGCCTTTCTTTGTTGAAGTGAAAATCCAGAATTTGCTCGGTTACTAATATATAGTGCTGTTTCAGGTGGGCATATTTGATTGTTTTGTTAATGAGCCATTCGGCAAGTTCGTCGGCGAATTCGACGCGCCCAATCTTTAATGAATGAATGTGTGTTGAACCGTTGGTCTTAGCTAAGTTGAATTGTAAATTAAGGTACTTGCCAAAAAGGTTTTTCGGCAAGTGTAGCGATATTTTAAAACCTATCAATTGGTCATCGAGCTCTAGGATTGAGTTGCTTTGTAGATAATTATCAAGGATGTAGTTCAGCGCGATGTTTAAATCCCGTTCATTCAGCTCAATGGTTTTAATGTTGTCGCTAACCGGGCTGCCTTCGAAAATTTGTTTAGCGCGTTCGATGTCCTCGTCATTCATTTGCCAATCGGCTTGAATCGAAGATTCGGGTTCTACTGCATGCAGTATTGCTAAGGCCAAAAGCACCGGCGGCGCCGTGACTAGCGCAAACAAAAAACGAACCAGAAGCAGCATAAAATATTAACAATAGAACAGCTTAAATCCGGCAACTTTCAAATAATCGGCTTCCTTTTTTAAATCGGCTCGGGTCAGTGGCGATTGGTCGAGCCAATGGTTCGGAAAAGCCACTTTTATTTTTGTTTTGACGATTGAAATGGAAAAATCGGGCAATTCGATATCATTGCGGTTGCGGTGGAGCAATATCGCAAGCCTAAGCAATATTGTCATGATTGGCGCATATTGCCGCCAAGGGTCCGAAAGTCCTTCAAAGCGTTTCATTGAAAATTTTCTGCGATGCGATTTAATTAAAACCGACACAACAGCTTGATCTTGTTTGGAAAATCCGGCTAGGTCGGCATTAGCGATAATATAGGCACCGTGTTTATGGTATTGGCTGTGAGCGATGTCGCGGCCCATTTCATGCAGGTCGGCGGCCCAATTCAAAAAGTTACTACCGTTTTCTTTGTTAACGTCATCAGAAAAAAGTTCGATTTGTTTCAGCATCGTTTGTGATGTTTTTTTTATGCGGTCCGCATGGGCTTGATCGGTGTGATAACGTTCGCATAGCATTCGCACGGTTTCGGAACGGATGTCCCGATTATAGATGCGCCCCAATAGGTCATAGACCAGACCTTCGCGTAAAGCGCCATCGGATACCGTCATTTGCTCGATACCTAAGGTTGTGAAAGTCGCTGCAACGATCGCAACGCCTCCGGGAAATACCGGGAGTCGTTCCGGGTCTAGTTCCGGTAGGTTCAGTTCATTAATATGCTTCACCGACCTGATTCGTTCCAATAGTTTGTCGAGACCGTCTTGTGTAATGCCGTTATTACTCCAGCCGCTTGCTTCCAAGACTTTTTGAATAGCCCTTAAACTACCCGACGCGCCGATGGCTTCATCCCAATTCTTTCGGTTATAAAATTTTTGGTGGGGTTCGAGTTTTTGTTGGGTAAACAGCAATGCATCATTGAGCCCTTGAGAGGATAATTGGCCGTCTTTGAAAAACAGATTGCTGACCGATACGCAGCCCATATTCAAACTTTCTTTGATGCGCGGTTTATCGTCGGTGCCGATGATATATTCGGTACTGCCGCCGCCGATATCCATCACGAATCGTTTGGTAGCGCTGCTGCTTAAACTGTAGGCGACTCCTTGATAAATCAAGCGCGCTTCTTCGACACCGGAAATCACATGAATCGGGTGACCTAAAGCCCGTTCGGCTTTGAGAATGAATTGTCTTGAATTCGTTGCGTTGCGTAAGGTACTGGTGCCGACGCAACGAACGCTTTCGGGAGGTAGATTGCCAATGCGTTGACCGAATCGCTCAAGGCATTCGATCGCTCTTTTCTGCGTTACTAAATCCAGATGATTCTTTTTGTCGAGGCCTGACGCCAAGCGGACCATTTCCTTGATTCGGTCGATAATATGCAGTTTGCCATCTTTTAGGCTGCACACGATCATATGGAAACTGTTTGAGCCAAGGTCCACGGCGGCTACGATTTCGGGTATTTTTTGAGGCACTGTTTTTCCAGTTTTATCTGCGAGAAGGTTAGATTTCTGATAAGATTTGGTGGTTTTTTCCGCTAAATCGAATATATACTTCGCGCGGCCACATTTGCTGGAAAGCTGACGCGATCTTTTGTCCGGTAGCTGCGTTACCTACATGGATGTAGGTAAGGGGCGTGAGCAGGAGCGGAAGCTTTGCGAAAA
>SLIO01000011.1 GCA_007135635.1 Methylomicrobium sp.
ATAATTTTGAAATTTAAAAAATAGACCTTATATATAAATTTATAACCAAAACAGCACTTTCAACTCACTGTTTTCGGAAAAAGGGCCTAAAAAGCTGCCGGCTAATATTAACGTTCGCGGATTCAACTAACAAGGCAAAAACTTATTGGTCAAAGAAACTCTCATATGCTACAGATCCGGTTAAAAGCAGACATTTAGTTTTTTGCTATATGCACAACGCACAGCTTCCTCGAAGCACCTCGCATATTTCATCGACTTATAGTGTACGAAACGAACTTTTTTCATAAGCGTCCTTGGCAATAGACAAGAAGGTTAATTTTATGAATAAAAAATATTTTTTACCGTTACTACTGTTAATTATCACATTGCCCCCTTTCTCATTCGCGCAAACGGGCGGCATCGAGAGCCTACGCGAAACCAGTAAAGCGTTTGCATCGGTCGCGCGGCAAGCCTCCCCTTCGGTTGTCTTTATCCAAGTGGAAAGTTCCCGTGAAGGCGTCGCGCAAGCACCCTTTACGACGCCGTTCGGCGACGAATGGCCTTTCGGCGATGATTTTTTCCGGCGTTTTTTCGGCGATGAATTTCCCGGAACGCCAAGACGCCCGGGCCCGGCACCAGCCCCACAACAACGGCCACCCGCGATAGGCCAAGGCTCAGGCTTTGTTTTCGAGTCGAAGCGAGGCTTATTAAGCGAAACCTCCTATATCATCACGAACAATCATGTCGTTGCGAATGCCGACAAAATTCGCGTGACGTTCCAAGATGGGCGGGAATTTGACGCCCAGATTACCGGTACCGATCCTAAATCGGATATTGCCGTCATTGAAATCAAGGCCGGAAACTTGCCAGCCTTGCCGCTGGGCGATTCGGCAAAACTGGAAGTCGGCGAATGGGTCGTGGCTATTGGCAACCCGTTCGGTTTGAGTCATACGCTGACCGTCGGAGTCGTTAGTGCCAAGGGTCGAACCAGCCTAGGTATCAGCGATTATGAAGACTTCATTCAAACCGACGCCGCGATCAATCCGGGTAATTCCGGTGGTCCGCTCGTCAACTTGGAAGGTGAAGCGGTCGGCATCAATACCGCAATTTTTAGCCGGAGCGGCGGTCACATGGGCGTTGGCTTCGCTATCCCGATCAACCTGGCAAAATCGATAGCCGACCAATTGATCGAACGAGGCGAAGTCACACGCGGCTATTTAGGCGTCGTGATTCAGCCGTTGACGCCGGATTTGGCCGAATCCTTCAATTTAAAAACCCATCAAGGCATTTTAATCGCACAGGTCACCGATGATTCGCCGGCGGCGAAGGCCGGACTCAAAGCCGGCGACATCGTAACCGAATATCAAGGCCGGCCGGTCAACGATATCGGTGATTTCAGAAACCGCGTCGCATTGACACCGCCCGGCAAAAACGCCCAAGTCACGATCCTGCGCGATGGAAAATCGCGAACAATCGACATAAAAATCGAAAAACTCGGCGATCAACAGATTGCGGCCGCGCAAGTACCCGTCAAAAGCACCGAAGAGTTAGGCTTAACCGTGCAGACTGTGACCCGAGATTTAGCACAGCAATTCAATGCAACCCCCGGCCAAGGCGTCATCGTCACCGAAGTCAATCCGGGCTCCGTTGCCGCAATGGCTGGCATTCGCCGCGGTACATTAATCCTACAAGTCGACCGTAAACCGGTTAACTCAGCCGATGAATTCAACCGTGCCGTTAACCAAAGCAAAGGAAATAAACGGATCTTGTTACTAATCAGCGATCGCGGTATGTCCCGCTATGTCGTCTTGCAATGGCGCTAAGGATTTGGTCGTAAATAACTTTCCCTATTTTAGGGAGGGTTCGGTAGCTCGATTGGCAGGTGTCGGCGGCAGGGCAGATTTTTGCTCCTCGGCAATTGCTCCTGCATTGCCCTAATACACGCCATCCATGGCGTAATGCAAAATCTGCATTCACGCCATCCTTGGCAATCAGTCGCCGCCGTCAAGCTTAAATGGACGTATTCACGGCGTCCTTTGACGGCGGGCCCTCGACGCCGAAATTTGATAAGCAAAGGGGATATCACGAAATCCTAAACGCATTCGTGTAATTCGCGACCCAATTACTTTTCTAGGTTTAATGATTTTCCTAACTCATTCAATTAAATGACTCAACAAAATGCACGATTGCAACTCGACCGCGACCATATCTGGCATCCCTACACATCAATGACAGCACCGACGCCGGTTTATCATGTCGCTAGCGCTTCCGGTGTCATGCTTAAGCTCGCCGATGGCCGCGAATTGATCGACGGCATGTCTTCTTGGTGGTCGGCAATACACGGTTACAATCACCCCAAACTCAATCAAGCGGCTACGGAACAATTACAATCGATGGCCCATGTAATGTTCGGCGGCATTACGCATACGCCTGCAATCGAATTGGTCGAGCGTTTATTGAAAATCACACCCGATGGCTTGAACACGGTGTTTTTGAGCGATTCCGGATCGGTCAGCGTCGAAGTCGCATTAAAAATGGCCATTCAATATTGGCAAGCGCTCGGCAAACCCGAAAAAAACCGATTTGTGGCGCTCCGAGGCGGCTATCACGGCGATACCTTCGGCGCGATGTCGGTCTGCGACCCGGTCACCGGCATGCATCATTTATTCAACCCCGTATTACCTCAACACCATTTCGCACAGCGACCGGCTTGCCGCTTCGGCGAATCTTGGGACCCGTCCGATATCGATTCGTTGGAAGCCATTTTATCGAAGCATGGCGACTCCTGTGCGGCAGTCATTCTCGAACCGATCGTTCAAGGCGCGGGCGGCATGTGGTTTTATCATCCCGACTATCTGAAATCGGTAAACGCCTTATGCAAAAAATATGACGTATTGCTGATCGCCGATGAAATTGCGACCGGCTTCGGCCGTACCGGCAAACTATTCGCTTGCGAACATGCCGGCATTTCGCCCGATATTTTATGCCTCGGTAAAGCCTTGACCGGCGGTTACCTGACGCTGGCCGCAACATTGACGACAGGCAGAATTGCGAAAACGATTTCGGAAGGACCGGCAGACTGTTTCATGCACGGCCCGACATTCATGGGTAATCCGCTGGCCTGCAGTATCGCATCGGCGAGCATCGACTTATTACTCGAGTCGGATTGGCAAAGCCAGGTCGCAGCCATAGACGCCGGGCTAAAAAAAGGCTTGGAACCTTGCCGCAACCTAGCTAGCGTCAACGATGTCAGGGTGCTCGGCGCGATCGGTGTCGTCGAAATGAAAGACCCTATTTACCTACCTGAGATTCAAGACCATTTGGTTAAACACGGCGTTTGGCTGAGGCCGTTCGGGCGCTTAATTTACACGATGCCGCCTTATATAATCGACGAACGCCAATTACAAAAATTAACCGCGGCGATTTTTGAAACCCTACAACAAACGGATCATTAAGCGTTATACTTCGTGTAGTCATGGCTGCGTCTTTTATGGCAAGGCTATTTTGTTCGACGATCATATGGATGTAAGCGGCAGACTGCGTCGGGAACCGGCAATAAGCTTAAGTCTTGTTACGGCTCCGCCTAAACCGACCCACCGGCTGTTTCAGCAAAACTTCCGCTCCTGCTCGCGCCCCTTACCTACATCCATGTAGGTAAAGCTTCCGCTCCTGCTCGCGCCCCTTACCTACATCCATGTAGGTAACCCCGCTATGAACAAAAGAGCGCGTCAGAAAACCACAGATGTGGCCGCAAGAAGTATAAGATGATTGGATCTGAATAATTCTTCAACCGGCATTGACTTTCAATTTCTACGAGCATACTCGCCAAGATATTCCACCTCTACTTCTGCAAGACCTTTAACGTCAATCGCTCTAGCCGCGCCTTGTGATAGATCGATCAAACGATTTTTGGCAAAGGGACCGCGATCGTTCACGACCAAAACAATCGAGCGGCCATTTTTTAAGTTAGTCACTTTGACTCTGGACGGTAAAGGAAGCGTTTTATGCGCGGCACTTAGGCCATCAGGATTAAACTTGACGCCCATCGCAGTCAGATTGCCGGATTCGGCACCATACCACGAAGCAATACCTCTTTGCTTATATCCATTGGGATTGGTCAAAGGATAGTAGCGTTTGCCTCTAACTTGATAAGGCCTGTTATAAGGTGCATCCTTTTTGAATTCGATTGCTCTATCAAAGCCATTTTCCGGCATCGGTTGTTTGGCAGAACAACCGAATAACATCAAAGCAGAAAATGCGAGAGCCGAAGCAAATACGGAAAAACGCTTAATAAGTAAATGACACGGTCTTTGCCGCAGTAACTGGAAAGCCATAAGAAAACTTAAATCCAAGAATTTAAATAAAGTGGGAAAAATAGCTTAATAAACTTAACGCCTACTGAAGATTAACAGATTAATCGATATTGCCGCGAATAGTTACGCCCTCCAATCCAAAAGAGAAAATTGTCAGCACCGGTATTCTAATCGGCCGTGATTTGCAGTAAGACCTCAAATATTACATAATCCCTCATCTAAAGAGCGATTTATAAGCATTTTTCATTTATTGCACAACATCCCAAATACCGCAGTCGCTCTTCCATCAAACTTAAATTTCAAATGAATCATACGCTCTCGGTCATGACCGAGGCGCAGACACCAGTAAAATTTAAAGACAACTCGCCTAGTGGAATTTGCCACCGCCTCCTATCTGCAACTTGCACACGTTGATTGATTACAGCAAAAAATATTGCAAGTGCGCGATGTTTCAGTAAACAAGGCTTTTGACTGAGTTAGCTACAAAAACGGCCTACTTCCAATATGAGGAAAAAACTATGATCATCAACGAAGCAATTTCATTGACCCGAAACCCAAGTCTTTGGCTATTGCTGTTTTATCTGATGGCACCATTGAATTTAGCCTGGTCTCAGGACACATCACAAGCAACAACATCTGAAAATAGCGCCGAAACCGACATGCTCGATCAAACCATCGAAGCCATTACGGATCGCCGGGAAGCGCTGGAAAATGAAAGAACTGAAATCAATCGGCGTTTGCAACAGGCATCGGCCGAAGATTCCGAACTATTACAACAGCAACTCACGCTTCTGAACCAAACGGCGACAGCTTTTACGGCACAAATCATCGAACTCAACCGAAGTCAGGAGTTGGATGCTCAAAAAGCCGCCGACTTAGAAGAAATTGCCCGCTTGGAAAAAGCGCCGGAAGCCGAAAAACCTTTTTCTGTTTTGGATTTGGATCGTGCACGCGAACAACTCGCCGTCGAATCGGCCCGAGTTAAAGTGGTGCGTGCCAAGGTTGATTTGTCGAAAGAAGCCTTGGAACAGGCCAATCGGTCATTCACACAAAAACAAGACCGCTTGGCCCAACTAAAAAGCGCGAACGGAGAAACCGAACCCTTATTACTGAAAGCGGCGGAACTGGAACACGCTCTCGCCGAGCAACAACAAACGCTTCGCGAGCTGGAATTGAAAAACGAAGAAAAAGCGTTTTCAGTCTATGACACCCACCTTAGGCTATTACGTCGTCAAGTCGACTATTTACAGCAACACGCTCGCTTCGACGATTCTTTATTAACCCAGCAGCATGAGAGTATCCGCAAATATAAGTTCGAACTTAACCGCGACATGCCTCGCCTCAAAGAACAACAGTCAAAAGCACAAAGCCTTCTGGAGCAAGCTCGGAAACGGCTGGAAGCGACTTCTTTTGAAGATGAGCAAGCCCTTGAAGAAACAGAAGCACGCCGCTTAGAGCTAGAGGCACTTAAATCAAAAACCGATGCCGCACAACGAGAACTGAAGCTGATCTCGGAACGAAAGGCATTATGGCAAAAGCGCCATGACCTTTTCAATGAGGCCGCCGAACTCCAGGAATTGCCAAATTGGCGATCTCAGGCAAACTCAGCCATGGCTCAAATCGAGCAAGAGCAAGCCACGATTAAACTATGGCTCAGCGACTGGCAGAGCCGGTTGAATGCCATCGGTAGCAAAGCGCCTCTGGACAAGTCCATTTGGCAATCCCGTCAAAGCGAACAGATTCAAAACATCATCGACACGTTGACGGATTTAAACGGGGCAATGGATAAAAACCGCCAGCTTCATCAATATCTAATCGACGATATCAATATCAGAACCGCGCAATATAGCATCAAGGATTGGATCAAAAGTTTAATCAACATGGAGATCAATCATAATTCGCTATTGGATTGGGTTTACGCCTTTGCCATCGCCACAATAAGCTTCATATTGTTATTCGTTTTGCGTTGGTTCCTGATGCGAGGTTTGAAACATGCCGCCGAACGCCAACATTTTCCCCAAGCGAATGAAATTCTGAGCACCGTCAAACGCGCCAATCTTATCTTCTTTCTGGTCATCGCAGTCTTTTTCGCATCATTATCGCTAACGCTAGACCCCGCTACCGACACGACGATCGCCAAAATCACAAAAGTCGTCATCGCACTACAGATCGCGATTTGGCTGAGCGGTTTTATACGCGCCTGGATTTTCCGTATTCTGTCGCGCAAAACCAAGCGAGACGGCGCGAGCATGGGTGCCTTGGCAATCCTTAATTTCATTAGTCAGGTTTTGTTATGGGCGATTGCACTGCTACTGATCCTGCAAAACATTGGCATCGATATCACCGCATTGGTTGCTGGTCTCGGTATCGGCGGTATCGCGATCGCTTTGGCACTGCAACGCATCCTCAGCGATCTATTCGCGTCACTGTCTATCGTACTCGACAAACCCTTCGTAATCGGTGATTTCGTAAATTTCGGCGATTATTTCGGCACCATAGAACACATCGGCGTCAAAACCACTCGACTGCGCAGCCTGACCGGCGAGCAGATTATTTGCGCCAATGGCGAGCTGCTCGACACGCGCATCCGTAACTACAAACGCATGCAGGAACGGCGCGTCGTGTTCAAGATCGGCGTGGTTTACGATACCCCGTATGAACAACTGCAACGCATTCCGGTAATGATCAAAGCAATCATCGAAGCGCAAGACAACACGCGCTTCGATCGCGCGCATTTCGCACAATACGGCAATTTTTCGCTCGATTTCGAAATCGTCTATTATGTGCTAAGCCCGGACTTCGCCTTGTACATGGACAAACAGCAAGCCATCAATCTTGATATTTTCCGCCAATTTCAACAGGAAGGAATCGAATTCGCTTATCCTACTCAGTCTCTGTACGTGCATAATAAGACAGTTTCGGCCGACGTTAACGCCAAAGGATTGCAAGCTCAGCCTTAACATTTACCCTTAGCAGGCATGAGTATCTAAACAAGTACTTGCTCCTTCTCCCTTGAGGGAGAAGGTTGGGATGAGGGAGGGTATAAGTGGTTGTTTTTTTACTCTCACCACCCCTGCCCTCTTCAACAGTAGAGGGAGCTAAGTCAACTTGTAACTCATTGTACTCTGTATGAACAACTGCAACGCATTCCGGTAATGATCAAAGCAATCATCGAAGCGCAAGGCAACACACGCTTCGAACGCGCGCATTTTGCACAATACGGCAATTTTTCGCTCGATTTTGAAATCGTCTATTATGTGCTAAGCTCGGATTACGCCTTGTACATGGACAAACAACAAACCATCAACCTTGATATTTTCCGACAATTTCAACAGGAAGGCATCGAATTCGCGTACCCGACTCAATCGCTGTACGTGCATAATTAAACAGTTTCAACCGGATGAGGACACGCAATTGAAATACGGTTTCCTGCAAGCGCTGACGTGGATCGTCGTCTATTTAAGCATGGTGCTTCTTCCGATGGTCTTGGCTATCGGCTTTCAAGCGCCGCCGGCAAGACCATTCGCAGCCGAATTTGGAGCCATGCTCGGCCTTCTCGCACTCGGCGTACTGGCAATGCAATCAGTTATCTCAGGACGCCAACGCTGGTTTGCTCGTGGCGCCGGGATGGATAATATCTTGCAATTTCATCGCCAAGTAGGCATCTTCGCTTTGCTATTGGTGCTAATCCATCCAGCCGCTATGTTCATTGCTAACCCGGACTATCTGTTTATTTATATCGACCCTCGGGTCAATTTTTTACGCACTGCAGTTTTGGGTTTCATCGTCGCCGCAACCCTGTTCTTGGTTACAAGCTCTTTATGGCGTCCGTCATTCCGGCTATCCTACGAGCAATGGCGGCTTCTTCACGGAATCTTATTCATACTGATCATTGCCGGCGGACTTGGTCACGCAGTGTTGGTCAATAACTATTTCGCTCAGGACTGGAAACAAATAGTCTTGGCGAGCCTAGTCGGATTTGCTCTGCTCCTGGTTATCGAGTCACGCCTATTACGCCCTCTCAGAATGCTCCGGCGGCCGTGGCGCGTCATTGAAGCCAAGCCTGAAACCGGGCAGGCCACGACCTTAGTGTTCGATGCCGAAGGCCACAACGGTATGAAATTCCAGCCCGGACAATTTATCTGGTTGACGCTAGGCGATTCACCGTTTTCGCTACAACAACATCCTTTTTCGATTTGCTCGAGCGCTGCCCATCCCGAGAAATTGACGATTACCGCTAAGGCACTCGGCGACTTCACCCGAAGTCTAAGCAAAGTTAACCCGGGCACTCGCGCTTGGCTGGAAGGACCTTATGGCGTATTCATACATCGCGCCTTCAGCTCGCGCGATGCTGTTTTTATCGCCGGTGGCGTCGGCATCACGCCGATTATCAGCATGTTGAGAACTTACCGCGACTTGGGAACCCAATCTCCCTTATGGCTGATTTATGCCTGTGCGGATGCCGAATCCATCCTGTTCCGAGATGAACTGGATGACATGGCCGACCAATTGTCGTTGACCTTGGTGTATGTCTTGGCAAATCCACCGAAGTATTGGACCGGTGAAACCGGCTTTGTCGATGCCGATTTACTCGCCCGCTATCTGCCAGAGGACAACGACGCTATCGAGTATTTCTTATGTGGCCCGCCGCCGATGATGGACAGTGTCGAACCGATTCTGATCGCACGCGGAGCGGCACTTAACCGGGTTTACTCGGAACGTTTCAATCTCGTCTAAAGGAATCGCCGATGCTACATATTAAAGCCCGCCATTCCGGGACCTTAACCGCCGCCCTAATGGTAATAATCGCCCTGGCTTTAACCGGGTTGCGAACCGGCGCTATCGATCCTGGAGAATGGCCGCGAGTCATAGCCGATTGGCCCGAAACGCTCCGCGAAATTTCCTTCGCCGAAGCATGGCCGATGAGGCCGCTACTGATTTGGACCGGCATAATCATTTGCTTAACGCAGTCGGCGTCATTATCGGGCCTGAATCTGGCGGTCTTCAGCCTGAGCCGCTTACATCTCGAAACTGCCGCCGAAAAAAGAGACCGAAACGCCCGCCGGGTTTTGGCGCTACGTCGGAATTCCAACTTTACCTTAACCACCATCTTATGGGGCAATGTTTCGGTCAATGTATTGCTAACCCTGTTGGCCGATTCGGTATTGTTCGGTTTATCGGCATTTTTCTTTTCAACCGTCGTCATCACACTATTCGGCGAAATCGTCCCTCAAGCTTATTTTTCGCGTCATGCGCTACGTGTAGCGGGTTTTCTAACGCCTTTATTACGTTTTTATCAGGTCTTGCTGTGGCCGCTGGCTTGGCCATCAGGCAAGTTGCTCGATGCCTGGATCGGTCAAGAAGGCATTCCCTGGCTGCGGGAGAATGAACTGCATCATCTGCTAGAGCTTCACGCACGAGAAATCGATACCGAAATCAGCCAAGTCGAAGCCACCGGCGCGATCAATTTTTTAAAACTCGATGACATCCCGGTCGGCCGGGAAGGCGAGCCGCTCGACCCGCGGAGCGTCATTCGATTGCCGTTTCAAAACGGCCGTCCGGTATTTCCAAAAATGCAACGCACTGCCGAAGACCCCTTTTTACAAAAGATTGCCGCCTCCGGTAAAAAATGGGTCGTCCTGATCGACGACCGCGGCGAACCTCTTAGAATAATGAGCGCGCCGACCTTCCTGCGTACCGCGCTATTCAAAGATACTCCATTCGACCCGCAAAGGCTCTGTCATCATCCGCTGGTAGTATTCGATTCAACCCGGCCTCTCGGCCAAGTGCTGCACCGGCTCACCTTTCGCCCGGAAAAACCCGGAGATGACGTCATCGACGAGGATCTGATCTTGGTTTGGGAGGATAATCAACGCCGCATCATTACCGGTTCGGATCTACTTGGACGTTTGTTGCATAAAATCGCCCGGCCTGCCACGCCGTTGACGTCTAAATGACTGACTCGCGCAGAGGCGCAGAGAATTGATTTAAAATTTGGTCATAAATAACTTCCCTATTTTTGGAAGGTTCGTTTGCTCGATTGGCAGGCGTCGGCTCCAGGGAAAGCCGCCCTCAAGCCTACAAGAACGTATTCACGTCGTTATGCCAGACGAGTTACCGAACCCTCGACAAAGCTCATAACTCCAGGAAGTTATTTTTCGCGAAATCCTTAACACTTTCGACCTTCCCTCACCTAACGCTAGGTGAGGGAAAAACACTGACGTTCACTATTCACAGCTTTATCAAACATCAGCCTTTCTATACCCGTCGTAGATCAAAATTCGGCGCCTGGGTGTCCGCTAAAGGACGCCGTGAATACGTCCATGTAGGCTCTATGCCAGCTCCATGCTGGCAAAGCCTTTATGAGCGCCATGGATGACGTG
>SLIO01000343.1 GCA_007135635.1 Methylomicrobium sp.
GGGTAGTTTTCTATCTTGCTTGGGCGCTTTGACCGCCTGGGCCGGGTTTAGCATGGCAAGGTTTTTTTTCAGTAGGTATCTGAAAAAACTGCGTATCGCCGACAATTCGCGTTGCAAGCTTTTGCTGCCCAGTCCTTTTCGGTGTCTCGTGGCGATGTGCGTACGAATATCGCTGGCTTGCAGGGCAGGCCATTCGACCACGTTTTTTTCAATGCAAAACTCGCGTAGCCTTTCTAAGTCGTGTCGGTAGCTTTCGATAGTATGGTCGGACATACGTTTTTCGACTTGCAAGTAGCTTAAAAAGCTATTCAATTGATCAAGCGCGTCTTCAGTCATATTCCTCTTGGTGAAGCAAGGAAATCAGTCGTGTGGCAATGATTTCGCTCATTTGGGTCAAAAATAAGTTACCCATGCTGTAATGGAAACGATTGTCTTCGCGGCTGCCGATCGCAACGATGCCTTCGAGTTGGGTAAACGACATAGGAATGATTGCGCAGGATTTAACCTCCGATGCCGCATCTCCGAACAAAACTTTGGCTTGTGCCAGGGTTGGGCGTCCGCATTTCGGTTGGTTGTTGTTCAGTATTTGCGCGAAGTGCTGAAGATTGGGGTCGTTCGGTGCGATAAACAAATTGGCAAGCGGTGTTTGTTCATGGTCGGAAATGATCCGCACGGCCACGAAATCAGTCATGAAATAATCGACGAACACATGCTCAAGATTCGCAACGGCTTCGTCGAGCGTAGCGGCGTCAAGCAATGCCAAGGTCAATTTATGCATGCGATTAAATGACGTGTCATTATCGCGGGCGATCTCGATCAGCGCAGTCAATTGACTTTCTAATTCCTGATGTTTGATCCTGAAAATTTCCAGTTGTTTGGAGATCAACGAAATCGCATCACCGCTTGGATGCGGTATCGTCATGCTTTCCAAAAGATTAAGGTGGTCGTTGAAGAACTCGGGGTTAGCCTGCAAATAGGCTTCCACTTGTTTTTCTGTCAGTGTGCTTGGTGCTTGTTTTTTCATAATGAGATACGTCCCTCGAAAACCGAAACAGCGGGTCCTGTCATCAATACCGGTTGTCCTCTGCCCGGCCAATGAATGGTTAATATTCCGCCGGGCAATTCGACGATGACTTCATGATCGAGTATGTGCTGTTCTATGCCGATGATTGCGGCGGCACAAGCGCCACTCCCGCATGCCAATGTTTCCGCAGCGCCGCGCTCATAAACGCGAAGCTTGATATGGCCGCGGTCGATGACTTGCATGAAACCGATGTTGGCGCGATCGGGAAAATCGGGATGGCTTTCCAGTAAAGGCCCCAATTCATTGACCGGCGCGGTCTTAATGTCGTGGACTTGCAGTACAGCATGCGGATTGCCCAGAGATACCGCGCCGAAGCCTCTTTCGGTATTATTAACGATGACACTGTAAAACTTCGATTCTTGCGGGGCTTTTAATGGAATTTCATCCGGTTTGTGTTTAGGAATGCCCATGTTGACCGTGATCATGCCGTCCGCGTCGAGCTTCAGTAGTAGTTGACCGGCATTGGTGTCGACGAGGATTTCGTCTTTAGCGGTCAAGTTTTTATCGCGGACAAATCTTGCAAAGCAGCGCGCACCATTACCGCATTGGGCAACTTCGCTGCCGTCGGCGTTAAAGATTCGGTATTTGAAATCGGCGTCCGGGGTGATTGGGTTCTCGACCAGTAACAATTGATCGAAGCCGATGCCGAAATGACGATCGGATAAAAAGCGGATTTGTTCGGTATGCAATGAAATGCTTTGATTGATCGCATCGATCACGACAAAGTCGTTACCGAGGCCTTGCATTTTGGTGAATTCAATCATGGTTGTCCTATTCCGGTTAAGGCAGAATTTTTTCGCCGGTCCATAATTGTGCAAGCGATTCCCGTTCGCGAATCAGGTGACAATCGCTACCATCGACCATCACTTCAGCGGCGCGCGGTCTTGAATTATAGTTGGAACTCATCGTAAAGCCATAGGCGCCGGAAGATCGTACCACGAGCAAGTCGCCGGGAGAGAGTCGTAGCTTACGGTCCTTGCCGAGAAAATCCCCGGTTTCGCAAACCGGTCCGACGATATCCCAGTGATTTTCATCCGCCGAGCTTTGGCTTTGCACCGGAATAATCGCCTGCCAGGCGCTATAGAGAGACGGGCGGATTAAATCGTTCATAGCCGCGTCAACAATGGCAAAATTTTTATCCGGTGTGATTTTAAGATATTCAACTTGCGTGACCAGAATACCTGCGTTACCGGCGATTGCCCGACCGGGTTCGAGTAGGATTTCAACATCCTGAGTGAGCTTAGATTGATTTAAGCGATCGAGCAAGGCTTTAACATAATCGGCCGGTTCCGGCGGTTGTTCGTCGCGATAACGGATGCCGAGACCGCCGCCGAGATCCAGATGATGCAGGGTTATTCCCATTTTTTTTAATTCGGCGACAAGATCGAGTATCCGGTCCAATGCGTCTAGAAAGGGCGTCGTGTCGGTCAATTGTGAACCGATGTGGCAGTCAATGCCGATGACATCGATATTCGGCATAGCCGCGGCGCGTTGATATTCAATCAAGGCTTGTTCAATCGCAATACCGAATTTGTTTTCTTTCAAACCGGTCGAGATGTAAGGATGGGTTTTAGCGTCGACATCAGGATTGACGCGGAAC
>SLIO01000439.1 GCA_007135635.1 Methylomicrobium sp.
CGTACCCTCCTTTCAACATCCGCTCAATATTGAAAAAACCAAGTTATTTAGAGCTATATCCTTTGGTTTCTGCTGACTTTGAGTTCAAATGGATATCAACTATTAACGCAAACATAGCCTTATTAATGGGGCAAAAGCTTGTGTCATAATTTGAGTTACATTCATATCGGGCGGGATAATCCACCAAAAAGGGCAGTTATTTCTCTGCCTCAACCAATAAAACATAATCGCTAAAATTCTGTAGATCCTTGACGCGATTGCCGACAAACTTCGCTCGTTTTTCCATCAGTTTACGAGAGTAGCTGCTCGAAACGTAAGAATGATTAGTTTCGGCCAAAGCTGCTTTAATAGCAGTTCAAAGCCGACATGGAAACCATTGAAATCGGCTAACACAATGAATGGGTCACGATCCTAAGAGACACGTCCTGGATAATTATAGTATGTGTATCACATGGGTGACCGCTTAGAAGGCCATCCTATCAACATTTTGATTGTAGACAACATAGGCTTAGTTTTTAGAGATCGACAATCCAATGTCATTCGAAAGTTTTCCGGATTCCGCTATTCTTAGGCTCGACAAAAGAAAAATCGCGATAAGGAGTGACTATGAAAACGCAAGACAAGCCCCTGGCAGAATTCATCAAGGCTGTGGCCTTTGCCGCCGATAAACACCGTCATCAAAGGCGTAAGGATATCGAAGCCTCGCCTTATATCAATCATCCGATTGAATTGGCCAATGTGCTGTGTTACGAGGGCTGCGTCGATTGGATCGTTGTTTTATGCGCGGCGGTCTTGCACGACACGATCGAGGATACGCAAACCTCTGTCGCCGAGCTCGAAGCCGTATTCGGCTCACAGGTCGCCTCGGTGGTGTTGGAAGTCACGGACGATAAAGCGCTAAACAAAACGGTGCGTAAACAACTTCAGATCGACCATGCGCCGCAACTGTCCGAAGCAGCCAAATTGGTCAAGCTGGCCGATAAGATCTGTAATCTGCGCGATATTCTGACCGCGCCGCCCGCGGGCTGGTCGCGCGAACGCAAACGGGAGTATTTCGACTGGGCCAACGATGTGATCGACGGTATGCGCGGAATTCATCCTCAGTTGGAAGCCGTTTTCGATGCGTTATACGTCCGTCAAAACGAGCTCGATTAAAGACAGCGAAACACTGCCATCAAAGATTCGTTTGCCACGGTAAATCCGATTGCCTGCCCCATTGCGCCCAGGAACCGTCGAACATCGGGATATCCGACAGACCGATCCGATACAGCGCCAACAGCAATAGCGCCGCCGAAACACCCGAGCCGCAACTAGTGACGATGGGCTTGCTTAAATCCACTCCGGCGTCGAAAAAAAAACGCCGCAACCGCTCGCCCGGCAATAGCGTGAAGTCATCCGATGCAAATAAATGTCGATAAGGAATATTGAGGCTGCCCGGAATATGACCCGGTAGAAGGTCGGCATCGTGTAGCGGCCGCCGGCCGTTGAAACTATCCTCGGATCGGGCATCCAGAATTTGTTTGTCGCCTCGTTGTTGGATGAGTTTCATTTGCTCCAAATCCGCAAACAGTTCGGGACGAAAAACCGCGTCGAAACGTTTTGGCGACAGCCGGCAGACGTCGGACGTGACCGGAAACTGAAGCTGTTGCCATCGGGTTAGACCGCCGTTCAAGACCCTGACCTTATCGTGCCCGAACACTCGAAACATCCACCAGGCCCGCGCGGACGCAAAAAAATGATTGTTGTCGTAAACGATCACCCACGTATCATTGCCGACTCCCAATTGACCGACTTGACCGGCAAACTGAACGGCATCGGGCAGCGTATGAGGCAGGGGACTGGTCGAATCGGCGATGTCATCGATGTCGAAAAATTGCGCGCCGGGGATATGCGCTGCATCGAATTCCTCTCGGGCATTGCGTTGCTGACGGGGCAAAAAGTAGGTGGCATCGAGGATGATTCGATCGGAAACATCCGGATTCTGTTGTAACCATTCGCAGCTGACCAATGCATCGTTCATAGAGAGACCAGGGATTATTGGAAATGAGTCGGGCTGATTGTAGCCTATCGGCGTTTGGCTGGGAAAATATCTGAAAACCGATTCCGTCAGCATCGAATTGACAATGTCGGTGTTCGACACGCAAAAGGTAAAAAGGCCGAAAAGCTCGTAGGATGCGGTGAGGCACGAACCGCACCGGTCGCGATCGATGCGGTGCACGTTGTTTACCGCATCCTACGCGCTGGTATTACCTATTGGCCGCCGATGTATGCCATGTTCGGCGTCGCCCTGATCGG
The DNA here is from genome assembly GCA_007135635.1 of Methylomicrobium sp. Taxonomy (GTDB): domain Bacteria; phylum Pseudomonadota; class Gammaproteobacteria; order Methylococcales; family Methylomonadaceae; genus Methylotuvimicrobium. The sequence continues at coordinate 2,296 of SLIO01000439.1, forward strand.
TTGGCAGGAATGGGGTTGATCGAACTATCGAAGCTAAAGCAAGCCTCTTTTTTGCAACCGGCGATTGACTTGACGATGATACAGTTTGGCCAAAAATGGTCGAATCAGCGGTAAGCTAATCAACCAGGCCAGAGGCTTCAACAAAGGGACTTTGTTCATCAAAAGAATGTAGGCATCAAGTTCAGAAACGACCCCGCTGTTTGCGTCGCTGACATGCAACTCCATTAAGGCTTTTTGTGGGTTGATGCCCAATTCCTGTAAACGTTTTTCTTGGCCGGTGATATCGAACCAATAAACGTCTTTTCCATGACGTCCCGCCAGTTGTTCATAATAGCGCCGGTCGCGAATGCATTTCGGACAAGCGCCATCGTAACGTTCATGAAGGC
>SLIO01000033.1 GCA_007135635.1 Methylomicrobium sp.
CAGAGAGGATTTGATTGCATTGTTGAAAAGCTTTACGGACGAAAGAGTGCGATACGAAAAAGCGCCGTTTGACCATCCCGAGCTCGTAATTCCCAACGGTCATGTCGGGGATAGGGACTTCACCACGGCTGGCAATGCGTTGCATTCCGAGTTGGCGAAGGATGAGTTTCTTGTTGTGCCGGCAGTTGGAGCAAACGGCTCAATAGAGCCGCTCCGCCGGTTTGACGAGTTGCTTGGCGACTAATCTTGAATAAAAAGGCGGCACTGTTGTATTGCGACGATGCCGCTTTAATCAATGTTCAAAATATCGAGCATTAAAGCTAATCGACATTTAGGTTATTCTTATGAAAATGATTAAAAATTTATCAATCTTATCGTCATTATTTCTAATGACGAACGTTTCAAACGTGCATGCGGTCAGCAGTTTTGATAGTAGTGCTACGCTTACCTATACCATCAATAGTATTGTCAATCTCGACAATCCGGGCGATCTTAGCGGTTTGACGGTCAACGGAGTATTTGAATTGGATGATTCTCAGACTGAAACGGAATATACGGGCAATGGAACAAGTTCAATTAGTCATTCCGATTGGTACTATGGCCTGGTCGACGGTAATGTATTTTCCAAAACATTTTCATTGAGCGGTTTCGCTGGTAATGGTGATGCAACGGCGAACTATATGACTTTCTTCGACCTGGAGTTTATCAATAATTCGAATCATAGCTTCGCTATCGATGTCGATTTTGCTTATACACTATCGGTTAATACGGTTGGCGAGGACGTGTTTAGTGAAATATTCCTTGATTATGGGGACGTATTGACCAATCAGTATTTTTTTAAGGATCTTTCCGTATTTGCAACAGGGGGCGATCAATTGACGGGGTTACATAAATTTTTATTTACGCTTGGGGCTTTCGAAGAGCAGTTGATTTTGGCGGATGTTAGGCATAGCGGAACAGTATCGGCCGTTCCGGTACCGGCCGCTATTTGGATGTTCGGTTCCGCATTGTTCGGGTTAGTTGCTAACGGTCTTAGAAAACGAGTGAATTGTTAGTATCGGCCACTGTTTTTCTATAAGCTAATGAATGAGCATGAAATAACTTCGACAACTTCTGGGAGGGGGTTCGGTGGCTCGATTGACAGGTGTCGGCGGCAGGGAAAGCCGCCGTCAAGCCATGGACGTATTCACGGCGTCCTTTGACGGGCACCCCGGTGCCGAATTTTAATCTACGATGAGTATATTTTGAAATTAATTGATTATCATGGTTATAAAGCACCAATGATTATCTCAAAACCCATAGAACAGTCATTTTTACTGACCTGAAAATCGGTAAATTTCGATAGCCTAGGCGAGAGGTGCGTTAAGGCTGCTTGGAAGTATTATTCCGTTATTCCGGCGCTTAAATTATCCTAGCAATAAATCAAGGACAATAGGCTCTTAATGGGGTTACGGCGTTTTATAAGCGTACAGTCGGATAGGTTTTGAAAGCACGCTCGTAACGTTTTGATGCTTTTTTCTGATTTGAAGTGTTTGCGAAATGTTTAGGCCGGGGTAAGCCATACGCATAAAGCTAAGGATGTCACTAAAATTAACTTACTGAATTGCCAAAGTTTCGTTTAGGGCGACTCGAGAGCTTCGACATAAGCCGTGGCGGCGATCCCCGGATCGCCCCTCACCTAGCTTTAGATCAGGCAAGGCAGAAAATAGCCAGTTACAATAAGTACATTGAAGTTGCAAAAACTAAAATATGCGGTTACTCAAGCTTCAGCTTGGGTAACCTGTTCAGGAAGCTCTGGCTTCCCGACAATCAAGGAAGATTGAACGAGCGAATCAGGGTTGATTGCGAATATGCCGAGGTTGTGTCGGTCTCAGGAAGCAGGAGCTTCCGGGGTGTCTTTCCCTGGCTGGAGCTCTCACTGTTATACACATCTTTATGTGAACCACGTCATTCCGGCATGGAGTGCCGGAATCCAGGCTACAGGCATGTATTGGCGTTGCCATCCCTGGCACTGGATACCCGCTTCCCGGCGGGTATGACGAGACTTGTGAGTAACGATGAGAGCTGGAGCTTGGGAAAGAGCGTGATGCGGGTTGGCCGTTTTTAGCTTGACGCGCATGGATTATAAAGCACGGCCCGCTTGAGAAGCGATTAATAGTAGGTGGTTTAAGGATTTATGCGGTTTCGTTTGCGACCGAAAGAGATCAAACCGATCAGGCCGCTGCCCAATAACCAGGCGGCTGCGGGGACTGGCACCGGCGAAGCGCTAATGGTTAACTTATAATTTTCAACAGGACCGAAATTTTGTCCATTCACCACATTACCGCCCAAATAGATCGAATAAATTTGCCCGGCTAATGCGGTGAAGGTGATATCTCCGGAGTCGGAGTGCGTTTTATAAATGACGTTGTTCGTTCCATGAGGGTTGTCTACTTTGGCTGGATCTTCATAGGCACCAGATATATAACCAATATTCCATGCGGCATGGTGGCTAAAGCCGGCGGTTCCGTCGTCCATGCCTTTAAATACGGTAATGCCAAAGTTATTGATACGAGTTTCATGAATGTTGTTGTATATACTGCCTAAAGATTGGGGGCTAATCGTTATCACAGCACTCACATCGGATTTCAATAATCCGTAATCAGTATGATGCGCCCATCCTCGTGTAAACCCCG
>SLIO01000068.1 GCA_007135635.1 Methylomicrobium sp.
ACTATCATCGGCCCCGAGGCGCCGTTGGTTAAAGGCATCGTAGACAGTTTTCAAGAAGCAGGCTTAAAATGCTTCGGACCCACCGCACAGGCCGCGCAATTGGAAGGATCGAAAGCCTTTTGCAAAGACTTCATGGCACGCCACAACATACCGACTGCAGAATACCAAACCTTCACCGATACCGACAAAGCGATTGCCTATATTGAAGCTAAAGGGGCGCCGATCGTCGTCAAGGCCGACGGACTCGCGGCAGGAAAAGGTGTGATTGTCGCGCAAACCGTTGCCGAAGCAACTAACGCAGTCGTAGACATGCTATCCGGAAACGCCTTCGGCGCGGCCGGCAATCGCGTCGTGATCGAAGAATTTTTGGCCGGAGAGGAAGCCAGCTTCATCGTTATCGCCGACGGCAAACATGCTTTGCCGATGGCCACCTCGCAAGACCACAAAGCACGCGACAACGGCGATAAAGGACCAAATACCGGCGGCATGGGCGCCTACTCCCCTGCTCCTGTCGTGACACCGGAAATCCATGATCGCGTGATGCACGAAGTCATCGAACCGACGCTCCAAGGCATGGCGAAAGACGGCATCCCCTACACCGGTTTTTTATACGCAGGATTGATGATCGCGCCAGACAGTTCGCTCAAAGTACTCGAATACAATTGCCGATTCGGCGACCCGGAAACACAGCCGATCATGATGCGCCTAAAAAGCGACTTGACTGAGTTATGCGAGGCTGCCCTAGACGGCAACCTAAATAAAGTTGCAACCGACTGGGACGAACGTCCCGCACTTGGCGTGGTCTTAGCGGCCGGCGGTTACCCAAATGACTACCAAAAAGGCGACGTCATCACAGGCCTACCTGCAATCGAGCTTTCCGACCGAAAAGTTTTTCATGCCGGCACTCAATTACATGGCAATGATATCGTTACATCGGGCGGCCGGGTGTTATGCGCTTGTGCTTTGGGGAACACAATCAAGGAAGCGCAAGACAAAGCTTATGCATTATGCGGCGAGATACAATGGGATGGCCTCTATTACCGAACCGATATCGGCTTTAAGGCCATTCGGTAAACATAACAACTTACCCTACGGCTCGGTCTAGGTATTTACCCAGACCGAAACCTTCCCCTCTAATTATGTATATCGACGAGACCTCCAGTTTATACTTCGCACGGTCACATTGTTTAAGTTTAATTAGCGATGATCAATCGCTATAATTATCAAAATAACTTTATCACTTTTAGGTAAGTTGCTATGACAGATGATGAATTGCGGGAAATTGTTGCTAATTTAGCGCTGTCGCAAGCCAAAACGGATGCCCAGTTGGCCAAAACGGATGCTCAGTTGGCTAAGACAGATGCTAAGTTAAGCAAACTGGCCGATATGTATGGTGGCGTCGGAAATAATCAAGGCAAAGTTGCTGAAGAGTTTTATTACAATTCGCTAAAACACAAGCTGGAACTCAACGGTATTCAATTCGATTTTATTGAGAAAAATGTCACCAGAAGCAAAGGCGATATTGAAGAAGAATACGACTTATTACTGGTCAATGGTAAAGACGTATTTATTGTGGAAGTTAAATATCGCTTACATCCTAAAGATATAGCGTGTTTATTGGGTCGTAAACGAGCTAATTTTATAAAACTATTTCCTGAATACCGGGACTATACAATCCATTTGGCATTAGCGAGTTTTGCCGTGGAAGAAGATGTTAAGCGAATGGCTTTAGAACAAGGCATCACAGTGTTACAGCGCCGGGGTGATATCGTAGAAACATTGGCCGCCTAAAAGCAGGAGACGCTGCTCAGAAAGAGCGAAAAAGGGGTCCGAAAAAGGGGTCAGGTTACTTTTTCAGCCTTATCGCAGCCTATAAAAAACATAACCTACTCCTTTTTTTACCCTGAACATCATCCCTGGATTTTTCTTTCCAATTCTTCGCGGCTCATGTGTCTAACATCTTCGCCTTTAACCATGTAGATCACATGTTCACAGATATTACAGGCATGATCGCCAATCCTTTCTAAAGCCCGTGCTGTCCACAATACATCGAGCGTCCGCCTGACATTGCGCGGATCTTCCATCATCCGCGCCACCATTTGCCGAATAATGCTGCCATATTCGCGATCGACCATCGCATCCTGTGCGGTGATCGACACAGCGCTTTTGACATTCAAGCGCGCAAAAGCATCTAAGGCGCCGCGCAGCATTTTCATGACTAACTGGGCCAAATGCTGAATCTCGTAATATTCTTCATTTCGGGTTTTGCCTTCGGTATCGCTCAAATGAATGGCCATTTCAGCGATTTTAGTCGCCTCATCGCCAATTCGTTCCAAATCGTTAATCGCCCGAATCACCGATAATAGTAAGCGAAGATCAAACGCAGCCGGCTGACGCTTAGCCAAAATTTCAGTGCAGGCCTGATCAATTTGCTTTTCGAGTCGGTTGACATAGTCGTCTTGCTGAATCACTTGTTCGGCCATTTCCATATCGTTGCTGGTAAACGACAGCGCCGCCAATTCGATTTGTCTTTCGACAATACCGCCCATTTTCAACACGCTGTTACGGATATCCTCGAGCTCCACGTTGTAATGGCTCGAGATATGATGTCCGATTTTATTGATATCCATTGTTTAGCCTCGTATGCAAGCACAGTTAATAAGTAGGCCCGAA
>SLIO01000195.1 GCA_007135635.1 Methylomicrobium sp.
CAAGCCGGATTGACCGACATAGCCGATAATATCACCTTGCTTGACAGTGCCGCCTTGCTTGAAGCGATTATTGAATGCCGAGAGGTGCGCATAAAGGGTGCTGTAGCGTTTGTCGTCATGTTGGACAATAATGACGCGCCCGTAGCCGTTTTGCTTTCCTAAGAATTGAATTTTGCCATTGCCAGTCACTTTAACGGGAGTCCCGGTCTTGGCGGCATAATCAACACCTTTGTGCGCGCGGATTCTATTTAAAATAGGATGTTTGCGCTTTAAATTGAAAGGTGAGCTGATGCGGATAAAGTCGACCGGCGTTCGTACAAAGGCTTTACGTAAGCCTTCGCCATTGGGCCGGTAATACTGTGCGGAGCCGGAGTTGTCTTGAAAACGGACGGCGCGGTAAATTTTGCCGTTATTATTAAATTCGGCGGCAAGAATATTGCCGGAACCCACTTCTTCGCCTTCCGCAACATGCTGTTCATAGACGAGCGAAAAGGTATCATTTTCTTTGATATCTAATGCAAAATCGATATCGAAAGCAAAGATGTCGGCAAGTTGTAGTATTAATTTATCACTCAGGCCGGCTCGTTTACCATCGTAGAATAATGAATTGTGAATAGTGCCGACGGCGCTGGCGGTTGCCGTTTCGATGTCTTTACTCGAAATCTCTACATTGAAGGTATCGTTTTCGCGTACAGCTTTGACGGTTTCGATAGAGCTTTTTTGATAAGAAATTTCGGTTAGTTTGCCGCTATGTGTCGTTTTGACTTGAATTGTCTTGCCGGAAGAAATCATTGCAAACTCGCGTCCTGCTTCGTTGGCATGGATAATCTGGTGTAGATCGGATTTATTTAGGTGAAGTTTTGAAAAAATTGTCGAAAGATTTTCGCCTCTTTCGATGATATGTTCGATGGATCTGAAATCGGATGATTCGCCGAGATCGTCGAAGTTAAACGCAAACTGATCGTTAAACGGATTATTCACTCCGAATAAAAAAGCATTGTTGGTAAAGGCGTTGATATCGGCTGATCTGACTTTGCTTTCAGGGCTGATAAGTGCATAACTTGCGCTTGCCACAACAGCGGAGCTGATTCCTAAAAACAGGGATTTATAAATTCTATTTTTCACGGGTCTATATGCGATAGTGGAAGTTTTCAGTAAATTGGGGAATTAGAAGTAATTTTAACTGTAATTATAGCTGATATACTGAGAATATTTTGCCACGTCGGTGCAACAGTATTACAGTTAGATTAATGTTTTCTTAAAAGGGGGCTAAATTGCAAGACCAATTAAATTATCTTTCCAGAGGCGTCGAAGATCTGCTCGTCGAAGCTGAATTCAAAAAAAAACTAGCGGAAGGTCGGCCCCTCCGAATTAAAGCGGGCTTCGATCCGACCGCGCCGGATTTGCATCTGGGTCATACAGTGTTGATCAATAAATTAAGGCAATTTCAGGATTGCGGTCATGAGGTATTGTTTTTGATTGGAGACTTCACCGGTATGATCGGAGATCCTACTGGTAAGAACGTGACGCGCAAGCCATTGACTCGAGATGAGGTTATTGAAAATGCGAAAACTTATGAAGAGCAAGTTTTTAAAATTCTCGATCCGGCAAAGACCTTGGTGTTGTTCAATTCGAGTTGGATGAGTGCGATGTCGCCGGCGGAGTTGATACAGTTAGCAGCAAAACATACCGTAGCTAGAATGCTGGAGAGGGACGATTTTAGTAAACGTTATAAAAGTGGTCAACCGATTGCAATACATGAATTTTTATATCCATTGATACAGGGGTATGATTCGGTTGCGATGAAAGCCGATGTGGAACTAGGCGGTACCGATCAGAAATTTAATCTATTAGTGGGGCGTCAGTTACAGGAGGTATATGGTCAATCCCCTCAAGTCGTTATCACGATGCCGATTTTGGAGGGGCTCGACGGTGTGCAAAAAATGTCTAAATCACTAAATAACTATATAGGTGTCGCGGACGCGCCGGATGATATGTTTGGAAAGATCATGTCGATTTCAGATGAGTTAATGTGGCGTTATTTCGAATTGGTGAGCTTTAGGCCTGCGGATGAGATCGCAAAGTGGCGCCAAGATTCATTGCGGGGTGCAAACCCCAGGGATTATAAAGTTAAGCTTGCACAAGAGATCATTGAGCGCTTTCATAGCACTTCGGCGGCACAAAAAGCATTGGAAAATTTCGAGGCTCGATTCCAAAAAGGGCAGATACCGGATGAAATGGATGAATTGACGCTGGTTTCGGAAAGTGATGCGTATCCGATCGCTAATTTGCTGAAAGATGCCGGGTTGACGGAAAGCACATCGGAGGCGCTACGCATGATCAAGCAAGGTGCAGTAAAAATAGATGGTGAGAAGTTATCCGATCAAAAACTGACGATTCCGAAAGGAGCTGAGCATGTGTTTCAAGTAGGAAAAAGAAAATTTTCTCGAGTAAAAATAGCTATTTAAATTAGAGGGTTGTAATAAATTTATTGACTGGTAAATAGTTGTTTAGGAGAGTCGGAAAACAAAAGCTTGACCAGGCTGATATCCGATGTATAATGCTCAGCTTTCCCGCCGCGAAACAGCGGAGCGACGGGGAAAGAGGTTAAAAATAAAGTTTGACATTGAGTTTAGCCTCTGTATAATGGGCGGGCTCAACGGGAGAGAAG
>SLIO01000229.1 GCA_007135635.1 Methylomicrobium sp.
TCACAGCATCGGCGATGCTCGCCTGTCGCTCGCGGAGGAACCGGACCACAAATTCGATTTATTGATCATGGATGCGTTCAGCTCGGATGCCGTACCGACCCATCTATTGACACGCGAAGCGCTCGATTTGTATTTCGAAAAACTCAAACCGAATGGTATTTTGGCGTTTCATATCACCAACCGCCATTTGGCCTTGAAAAAAGTGCTGGCCGACCATGCCAAACAAATGCAATTGGCCGCATTGATTCAGGAATTTAAAACGGACGGCTCAATACCATTGGTCACGGCCACCGATTGGGTCGTAATGGCGAAAGACGAGACGATATTAAACCCGCTCATCGCCAGCCGGCTCGGTAACTGGGAAAAAATGCCATTGTATTTCGGGATGAGACCCTGGACCGACGATTTCACGAATATCATCAGCATTTGGAAGTAACATGACAAAAGCAGCAGCGTATTGGACTGCGCTGCTGCTTTGTTGCGCCCAGCTTTTCACGCGATCGACTGGACCGCGAGCAATGTTCAGTTGTTGTACGGAGGAGATTTCGAATTCGGTGAGCCGAAACGCACGACGGTCACGGTCGAGCATGCGCATGGCTGGCAATATGGAACCAATTTTTTCTTTGTCGACATCATGCCCCGCGACGATGTCGGAACCGAAGTCTATGCCGAAGTCTACACCTATCTAAGTTGGAATAAAGTGACCGGGCTCAATCTGAACTTAGGCCCAATCAAGGATATTTCGTTGGCATTGGGACTTAACATCAGCAATCTACCGGAACAAGACCCTTTCAAGGCTTATATGTTCGGCTTGAGCTTCGACCTGGCAAACAGTCTATTCGATTATCTGCAATTCGACGTGACGGTCTACAAAGCCGACGATGTCAGTAGCCGCTACGGCTTTCAATTTACACCGGTTTGGAGCATGCCCCTTCACAATAGGCTGCGTCAACTTTAAGTTTCGAGGCTTCACCGACTTCAGAACCGGCAATACCAATACGTCTGGAAATTTCAATATTCTGGCTCAGCCGCAGTTATTGGTCGACATCGGCAACTTGGCCGGTTGGAAAAAGGACAAGGTCTATATCGGCACCGAATATTCGCATTGGTACAACAAATACGGTGTCAAGGGTATCGATGAAAGAGCGATTCAGGCCATGATCATCGGATTTTTTTAACGCTTATTCGTGCAGAATCCTTTCCCGCAGAGACGCAAACCGAATGTAGCGCACTTAATGTATCGAAGCGAAACATACGCGTTAGTTTGCATCTCTAAGGGAAACTATCGGTCAACCGTTAATCAGCATATGCACGCCGATACTGGCCGCATAGCCCAGCGCAATCGCCGGCGTCCACTTCAAATGACTGAAAAAGGTATAATGGCCGCGCGCCTGACCCATCAACGCGACACCTGCCGCCGAACCGATCGACAACAAACTGCCTCCGACACCAGCGGTCAACGTAACCAACAGCCACTGCACTTCGGGCATGTCAGGGTTCATCGTCAATACCGCGAACATGACCGGAATGTTATCGACAATCGCAGACATCACGCCGACGATAATATTCGCGTAAGTCGCACCCAATTCGCCGTAAATGTATTCCGAAGCGATGCTTAAATAACCGATGAAACCCAAGCCGCCGACGCACATAATGACGCCGTAGAAAAAGAATAATGTATCCCACTCGGCTTTAGCGATCTGGCTGAAAACATTGAAACCACTGCCTTGACCTTCGCTACCCGGAACCGAATCAAAACTGGAAAACTCGCGCCGATGCTTCATGCGCAGGTAATAACCGAAAAATTTCAGGTACCCAAGACCGGTCAACATGCCGAAAGCCGACGGCAAATGCAAAATCTGATGAAATAGTACCGCTGTTAAAATCGTCATTAAGAACAAACCGACAATGACTAAGCCTCCATGTTTGATCTCTGCGCTATCTTCCTCGGGCAAGGCTGGCAAACCCACCGGAATAAAATAGTGCATGATCGCGGCAGGCACGACAAAATTGATGACCGATGGAATAAATAGTTTGAAGAATCCGGCAAATTCGATAATATCTTTTTGCCAAACCATCAGCGTCGTGATATCACCAAACGGACTGAATGCGCCTCCGGCATTCGCTGCCACGACGATATTCACACAAGCTATCGCGACAAACTCCGGCCTGTTTGCACCAACCGTCATCACCACGGTACACATGATCAGCGCGGTAGTCAGGTTATCGGCTATCGGCGAAATAAAGAAGGCCAGAATACCGGTCATCCAAAACATTTGCCGATAACTGAAGCCTTTCGAAACCAGCCAGAAATGCAGAGCTTGAAACACATCCCGTTCTATCATCGCGCTGATATAGGTCATCGCTACTAACAAGAAGAAAAAGAGCTCGGCATATTCCAAAAAGTTATGACGCAACGCTTCTTCGGTAGTTTCATTCAACCCGTGCGATGCGTAGACATAGGCAATCATTGCCCAAATAATACCTGCAGCCAGCAAAACCGGCTTGGATTTTTGTAAGTGTAATTGTTCCTCGAGAATCACCAGCGCATAAGCAAAAACAAAAATCAATAACGCCATATAACCGACTACATGACCGGTCAAATTGAGTGTTTCGTGCCCTGCGGCCGAAGCGAATGCGGAAGCCGGCAACATCAAAGAAAACAATAGTAAAGGGATAAATCGGATAGGCAACATTTTCTTCACAGAATATATCCTAATTGACGAGAGGAGAATCGCAAGGAGAAATCGAATTCGCTTGCACAAAAAGCCCCATTATCCAATAAGTCTTAGAGCGATGCAAAGCAATCGTCCTTAAAGACAGGCTTTAAACTCCTTTAAAAATAAATTATTTAACTTACCTTTCAATGATGTACTGAATTTCAAAAATAGCATTGAATCGATACTTTTTTTGCATTCACAACCGAATTCCGGTTAAAAAGTCTCACTAACCCTGTTTTGTCATGGGTACCTGTTGGATATCATGTTCATATGGCGTCTTACGCGATGCGTTAACTACAATGCTGAGGTCCAAAAAATACCGATTTCGGTGTAGGAGGCATTTGGCGAGCATTTGGGCAGCAGGGCGGAGCTTTCCTAAAAAATTCGCATTCACGCCATCCTTGGCGGCTCAAACGAAAGTATTCAGACCCCGATAGCAAACAATGGCAATTCAAACGTAATTTATGGAATCCCCTCTTGAAAAAGAGGCTAGGGGGATTTATTTAAAAAATCTCCCCTAGCCCCTTTTTTTCAAAGAGGGGGACTGAATACTTACGCTCAGACTACCGTCAAGCCCCCAGGCATGAATTTATCCTGCTTCTAAATTCCATCCGACCCCTTATGTCGGATCGTATTTCGCAGATTTAAGGCTAGGTTCCCTGGCAGGAATTGCTCAGTGAGTAAAGCTGGATAATTCTTCAGTAAGAAGGGGGCATAATCGGTTCAATACCTTCGAACTCGGCGGTTGGGTGGTGCTTTGTAATCAATCGGCTAATTTCATCAATTTGATTTTTATCAATATCGATCAATACTAACAAATGCCCTGCTTCGATTGCTTGTTCGAATTGCCTCAAGCGAGAATTACCGGAATTCATCCCCGAGAGCCCTCCCATCAAGGAACCGATTGTCGCGCCGGCCAAAAGTATGCCCAATACAGGACCTCCGGCTATCGCAAAACCGGCAAACCGTAATGCCACCAACCCCGCCAACAAACCTGTCGAACCGCCCAACGCAGCCCCCCGTTCGACAGCCGCAAGAAAATCCGTTTTTATCGTCACGCCCGCCTCGGGCAGCCCTTCGAGCGGTGTATCGCGTTTCGCCAAAATATGGATATGGCGTTCCTCAATGCCTTCGGACTTGAGTTCATCGACAATTTCATGTGTGGTGGCAATATCCGGAACCAAAAAATAGATTCGTCTCATGATCTTCTCCGCAAAATTAGCTGAATAACATCCCAATCGATATATACATTCTCTACTTTTCTTTACGTTGATTCTAATTTCCAAGGGTTGGTTCAACAATTATTCAAAATTGACAGTAGTACGCGTTTAAGCATTAAGGCCCGAAAATTTCCCCATGAAATTTCTAGATTGAAACCTAAGGAGCGGTTAGCGGTTAGCGGTTAGCGGTTAGCGGTTAGCGGTTAGCGGTTAGCGGTTAGCGGTTAGCGGTTAGCGGTTAGCGGTGAATGGTGAATGGTGAATGGTGAATGGTGAATGGTGAATGGTGAATGGTGAATGGTGAATGGTGAATGGTGAATGGTGAATGGTGAATGGTGAAATGATTCAGGGTTTTGACCTCTTGTCAAGCCCTAATTTCCCATTTCCCATTTCCCATTTCCCATTTCCCATTTCCCATTTCCCATTTCCCATTTCCCATTTCCCATTTCCCCTATTTCCTTCCTTCCCGCAGTTCATTAAACAACATAATGTACAATTTGCTACTGATGATCTCGTTTTTACTCAACTTGGCCAGCGTTTCCATTTGCTGGACGTCGAGCGTTTTTTGCCCGCTAACCGAATTGAAATGCGTCAATAATTCGTAATTCGACTCAATCATCTTATCGAGATTTTGCTTGGTATTTGCGGCCAAAGCTTTGTATAAATCGATAGTTCGGCGCAATGCATCGTCGTCGTCGAAAACCTCGCCTAAACTGGTATTTTGCAAACCCTCAAGCCGTCCGACCACCGTTTCGAGCATTTGATATTGAGTCCGGTAATAAATATAAAGCTCTTGTGGCTGCAAATTCTGTGACGACAAAAATAACAATCTACGTACGCCGTTTATCAATCGCTCTATTCCGTCTACCGGAAACTTCTCGTCCAACTTATTCAATTGAGAATGCCCTTTTTCGATACGAGCCATTTGAATATCCAGCAAATTGAGAATTTTTTTATAGACTTTCTCGTTAATGTCACCACGATGATAAATTTCCTTCAACTCGCTCTTTTCCATCCCTAACACAAAAATACGCAGTAATTTCTCAGTCAATTCCGCCGCATTCGGAAACTTGCCTTTATATTCGCTCAAAGCCTTATCGTGCAATCGCTGATAACTGTCGCGCATCGTCCGATATTGTTCCTCGCTGATTTTTCGATCTTGAAACAAACGTTCCAGCGCATTCAATACTTCATCGTAAATCAATGCCTTACCTTTGTAATAACTCACTTCTTCATAATCCGTCAAAGCATCGATGCCGAGCGCGTGCATCACTTTACCGATCGTGGTCGCCTTGACCAACAGGGTAAAATAAATACAACCGATCGTGATTGCGGTTACGAAATCCTTGACCGAAAAGTCATAAGCCCAACCCGGCAAGGTCGCATCGTCCGGAATCAATAAGACCATGATGACCGCCAACGACCCTCTCAAACTGCCCCAGGACAACAAATGCATCCAAGAAATGGGAATCGGCTCTTCCTTCCGAGTCAGATTCAACAAGCCCAGCAACGGATAAATCGACAACGCACGACCCAGCATCACGACTACAATAGCCAGTAATATAGGCAGGATCGCAACATGCAAATCAATCGATTGTTTGACGAACAACAAACCCATCAAAATGAAAACCAGCGAATTCGTCACGAAACCGAAATAACTCCAAAACTTTTCCATGTATTCTTCGACGCCGTGCGACATTTTGAAGCATCCAAAATTTCCGATCACCATCGACGCGACCAAGGTTGCGATAATCGATGAGAAGCGTAGCTGTTGACCAAATAACACAATATGCTCGGAGATCACCTCAGTCAAAATGAACGTAAAATGCGCAACCAACAACGTCAGCGTAATTTCCAAATGCTCATGACCTTTAACCCATTCGATCAGTTTTGCGAATACAAACCCCATCAACAAGCCGAACATAATTCCGCCGAACAGCATGATGAAAAAATTCAAAAAACCGTTCGCGATCGAGGTCGATCCGGCAAAACCGTGCAGTAAAATTTCGAGAAACACCAAAAAAATAGCGAACGCGGTACCGTCGTTAAACAAGCTTTCGCCTTCGAAAATCAATGTAAGTCTTTTCGGCGCGCCGTAATCTTTGAATAACGACAATACCGCAACCGGGTCGGTCGAAGAAATGATCGCGCCGAACAATAAGGTTACGATCATCGGCACTTCAAAGCCAACCCATCTGAACACATAAAAACCGGCAATACCGATAAAAAAAGTCGACGCTAACATGCCCGGTATCGCCAGCAAACTGATCGCTCGGATATTGTTGATCATGTCGCCGATTTTGATGTTATAAGCCGACTCGAAGATCAAAATCGGTAAAAAAACGAAAAACAACAACTCGGGTGTCAACTCGAAACTATTGATAAATGCGAAAGCTTCGACCCGAGACAAGGGCACCAGTAATGAGCCAACGATCACCAACAGCACGGTATAAGGAATGCGGGCCTTTTGCGCCGCCATGTATACACCCAACGAAATTAGCATCAAGCTAAACAACGCTAAAAATACTTCAAGATTCATTCAGAAGCCTCGAACAGAAAAGAACGGCAAATGCCGGTAAGCGGCTTTTCACAAACGACTTCGAACCGGCTGGCTATTTTAACGTCCAACCGGCTTTTTACATAGCAGCTCCGATTAAATATTATCGGCGCAGCGTCGGGTCCGGCTGGCCTTGCCAAGTCGACTTTAAAATGTTGCGTAAACGTTAAACCTAAAGTCGCAGGTTAGACCATGAAGTACATAAGTTTCATGAAATATTTCAATAGGTTATTTATATATATTGAACAACCTTTCCAGAGATCAAAATTGTTTTGCAAAGGCGCTGCAACCTATTGAGCTAACTTCCTATTCTTCATGATCTTCAGGGTGAAATACTTTTTCTAGGTTAAATGAACAGCATGGCACCCTCTCCATCCTCATACCTTTGGATTATTAGACGCGTTGTCAATCTGATAAGAGTCAATAGGAACCGATTGCTTGCTTGCCGCTTCAATCTAACAAAGACAATGTTTTTTCAAAACCTCTCTTTTGCCGTATATTAGAATCTAGTCTAATCGTTTGGAACGCTTTCATGAGCCGACAAAAAGCCCCTTGGAATATTGATGGCATAATCCACAATATCTATCTCAATGAAATTATTTTCCTTGGCCTGATTGGGTTGTGCTTTATCGGCGACCTGATCGGTTACCTATCCGGACGGGCAGTGCTTTTTTACTGGTTGACGATGACGCCGATTTTTTTTATTAGCTCATTAATTAGCGAAAAAGCCGCCGCGCTCCAAAGCGGAAGAGATACGCCACATTTTCTAAAGTACGAATCGATTTTTTGGCTGAGCGCTTTCATTGCGGTAATGCTAGTCATGCTACTTTGGCATGCCAGCATTATCGAAACCGAAGCAACCGGCTTGGTAATTCACATTATTCTTGCCCATACCATGCTCCTAACCGGCACACTTCTCGGTATTCGCTTCTATTTAATCGGTTTTTTTCTATTTCTAACGGCAGGGTTAACGATTGCTGTAGAAGGCGAAGTCGGAAGCTCGGTTTTCATCGCGGTACCCGTTATTATTTTATGGCTCTATTACGAAAAATATTTTTTGTTTCCTTCTATCCGAAACAAAATCGAACAGGCCTATCGAGGCGATGAAATATACGAAGATAAAGAGTAAAGCCAGTTCGACTTCGTCAAATTTTTTAACCTTATTACCTATATACTTCGCACGGCCAAATTTTCTATGAATTGGTTTATCAAACTCATCAGCGAGGAATCGGTGCCGCACAGCCTTATAGTCATCAGCCTAGTTTCCGCGTCTGGGCTAGCTCTAGGCCGCCTGAAACTATTCAACTTTAACCTAGGCATTGCAGGTGTGTTGTTTACTGGATTGGCTTTCGGCCATTTCGAGATCACTATTCCACGGGAAGTGCTGCATTTTTTAAGAGAATTCGGACTCATTCTGTTCGTTTATGCAATCGGACTTCAAGTCGGTCCTGGCTTTATTCATGCGTTTTATCATCACGGCATCTTGTTAAACATCTTGGCCGCGGCTATCGTCCTACTCGGTGCCGTGACAGCCGTATCGATCGGGCTAATCGAAAACATTCCGATTGCCGCAATAGTCGGTCTATTTTCGGGCGCGACCACCAATACTCCCTCATTGGCGGCAGCTCAAGAAGTCTTAAGCGGCTTACCGATGATTGATGCCGAAACCTTGAAGCTACCCGGCATGGGCTATGCGGTAGCCTATCCGTTCGGAATTATCGGCATCATTCTGTCCATGCTGCTGATCAAGCGGGTTTTCAACGTGATAATCGAACGCGAAGCCGATTTATTCTCCAGCATTCAGCGAGCCAATGCTCAAACACCGGTCTGGAAGGATCTAACTGTCGAAAACCCGAATCTCGATAATGTCACAATCGGCGACATTTCATTTTTCGAAGCAATGGGCGTCGTGGTAACAAGAATACTTCATGACGGCCAAGTCAATGTTGCCTCAGTAGACACCCGACTGCATAACGGCGACACGATTCGTCTAGTAGGGAGCCCGAAACAATTGGCAAAACTCAAAATGTTGATCGGCCCGGAAGCTAACGTTAATCTTCAGGACATAAGCAGCAATCTTTATACCGGCCGTTTCGTTGTCACCCACAAAAAAGCCGTCGGCCAATCGATTGCGCAGCTGCGCGCTTTATTCGGCGTCACGATATCAAGAATACATAGACCCGATGTGGAATTTACCCCAACCGGTGCGATGCATGTCCATTTCGGCGATGAATTGCTGGCTGTAGGCAGCAAGGATGGACTAGCAGGACTCGAAGAACTGCTGGGCAATTCGCTCGAAACATTGAACCACCCACAAATCGTGCCGATTTTTATCGGCATCGCCCTTGGTATCTTACTCGGCAGTTGGCCAATCTGGATCCCCGGCATGCCTTCGGCAGTCAAACTGGGATTGGCAGGCGGACCATTGATTGTCGCGATTATATTGAGCCGCATCGGCAATTGGGGCACGATGACCTGGCATTTGCCGAAAAGCTCGAACATTATTCTCAAGGATATGGGGATTGTATTATTTCTGGCAACCGTTGGCTTATATTCCGGCGACCGTTTCATCGACACGCTCATTCATGGCGATGGCTTATATTGGATGGCCTGCGCGGCATTGATCACCCTATTACCGTTGCTGCTCGTCGGTTTCATTGCACGGCTGGTTTTTAAGCTGAATTATTTATCTTTGTGCGGCTTGCTGGCTGGCAGTATGACCGATCCGCCGGCCTTGGCTTTCGCTAACGGACTTAGCCCTTCTACAGCTGTTTCGATCGCTTATGCTACCGTTTATCCCTTAGTTATGATTCTCAGGATCATTGCCGCACAGTTGATGATTATACTATTAATCTAACGAAGTCATGAAACGCCACACGATCGCCAACCGACTCTACTCCATCATTCTGCTCTTATCGATGGCAAGCTATCTGGCTTTGTTAGGTTGGTTATTTGCCGGCTTGGATGGATTGATCGCATTGTCTTTGTCATGCTTGTTAATCGTCACCTTAAATCCGACACTGTCTCCGCATTGGCTGATGAGCCTCTATGGCGCGATTCCGATCAAGCCGGATCAAGCGCCCGAGCTCTATGAATTATTACTACACATTGCCAAACGCTCAGGTCTGAAAACTTTGCCGGTTTTATACCGCGTCCCAAGCAGCACGCTCAATGCATTTACGACCGGCAGCCAATATCATGCAGCGATCGCTTTGACCAATGGATTATTTGACCGACTTAGTCTACGAGAACTAGCGGGAGTACTGGCCCATGAGGCCAGCCATATCCGCAATAACGACATTTGGATCATGGGCTTGGCGGATTTATTCAGCCGTGGCACCAGCTTATTATCGCTGTTCGGGCAATTGGTCTTATTGATCAATTTGCCGTTTGTTTTATTGACTGAAGCCCGTTTTAATTGGCCATTGGTTGTGTTGATGATTTTCGCACCCTATGTTAGTGCATTGACCCAACTTGCTTTATCGAGAACCCGAGAATTCGACGCTGATCTATGTGCCGCCGAAGTCACCTGCGACCCGCGCGGTTTAGCGTCGGCGCTCAATAAAATCGAACACGCTCAATATTCTCTTTGGGAACGAATTTTCTTCCCCGGCGGGCGCGATTCCGCCCCTTCATTACTTCGCACCCACCCACCTACTGAAGAACGCGTAAAACGCCTACTCGAGCTGGAAACAGACCGAAACTTCAAAGCCATGGCCTATCCGGAATTGATCGATTATCAAACTCGGCTCGGCTATCGAGCTGCTAAACGCCCCCGGCGTCATATCACCGGTCTGTGGTTCTAATAACTCTCCCAAAGTTTCACACGCTCGGCCTCACTACCATTATGTTAACAAAGGCTATATTCGCGTTAGCAGTTGAAACGGTTCTATTTCCTAAGTAACGTTCATGAAGGCCTGGCCATCGCCCTGGCAAATGAAAGTTCTCTGGTGGGGAGGGTACGGTCACTCGCCCGACAGGACGCCGTGAATACGTCCCTGTAGGCTCGACGGCGGCTTTCCCTGCCGCCGACGCCTGTCGGTCGAGCAACCGCACCCTCTCCGGAACCGGCATTTGCTCTGTCGAGCGCCGTATATCGAAAAATTAGATAA
>SLIO01000039.1 GCA_007135635.1 Methylomicrobium sp.
CTATATTCGCGAAACTCTGCGAGCCCTTGGGTTTTTGTAATAACCTTAGTATCCTGTACATGAACGAATGTTTTAATTTTCTCGGCTAACTTTACGCCGGCGGCATCGGTTACATGATCTTTTAAAAACAACGAAATTTGATTGCTATCTTCGAGCCCGCCTGTTAATTGTTGAATATTGGCGACAAACAGGTAAAACCCGGCGGCTAACGAAATTGCGATTGATAATACGCTGACGGTCATTAGCGATGTCACCGGCGCGCGTACCAAACGCCCTAAACTGGAAAACAAAGCTTGCGCATGTATATCCAGGTAAGCCTGCAGCATATCGCTGAACTTACCGGTAACAACTTTGCGTCGGACTTCCTTTTTCTGTCGGGGCTCCGGCCTTCTGCGGTTGTAATTCTGTTTTTTCATCTGCTAACTTGCGACCAGGCGGCCATGATCCAATTGCAATACGCGATGCCCCATCCGTTCAACCAAGGCGATATCGTGTGTAGCAACCAACACGGTTACGCCGACTTGTTGAAAATCCTCAAATAATTTCATAATCTCGGACGACAATTCAGGATCCAAATTACCGGTCGGTTCGTCGGCGAGAATCAACAGCGGTTTATTTATTACAGCTCGAGCAATGCCAACACGCTGCTGCTCGCCGCCGGACAAAGTCTGTGGCATTTTTTTTTCTTTACCCAGCAATCCGACCTTATCGAGCGCAGCACGAACGCGCCGACCGATCTCAAAATGACCGTAGCCAGCCACAACCAACGGCAATGCAACATTGTCGAACACGGTTCTATCCTGCAACAATTTATAATCCTGAAATATTAACCCCAGCTTCCTGCGTATATAGGGTATTTGCCGATCGGGCGCCTTGTTCAGATTCTGTTCGTCCAACAAAACTTGACCGCGCGAACATCGCTCCATGACCGCAATCAACTTCAACAAAGTGCTCTTACCCGCTCCGGAATGACCGGTCAAGAAAGCGAATTCGCCGCGGTGCAAATGGAATGTAACATCCAGCAAAGCATCGCCGGCATCGGGAAAACGTTTACTGACATGATCGAATTTGAGCATAATACTATTGATCTTTGGCAAATAAGGCGTCGACAAACTGCTCAGCATCGAAATCCTGCAAGTCGTCGATCCCTTCACCGATACCGATAAAACGAATCGGAACATCGAATTGCTTGGCCAAGGCAAAAATAACACCGCCCTTCGCGGTGCCGTCCAACTTGGTTAATGCAATACCGGTCAACGCCACGGTTTCATTGAACTGTTTCGTCTGAGATAGCGCGTTCTGGCCGGTTCCCGCATCCAAAACCAACAAGACCTCATGCGGCGCGGTTTCATCAAGCTTGCCGATGATGCGTTTAACCTTTTTTAGTTCGTCCATTAGATTGGACTTGGTGTGTAAGCGTCCCGCAGTATCGGCAATTAATACGTCGATACCTTTAGCTTGTGCCGATTGCACTCCGTCATAAATCACCGAGGCCGAGTCGGCGCCGGTGTGTTGCGCGACGACATGGATGTTGTTGCGTTCCCCCCAAGTTTGTAACTGCTCAACCGCCGCCGCTCTAAACGTATCACCTGCTGCCAGCATCACGCTATGGCCTTGCAATTGAAAGCGTTTGGCCATTTTACCGATCGTCGTGGTTTTACCGGCACCGTTGACGCCGACAACCAAAATCACGAACGGCTTATCTTGTTCGGGAATCCGTAGAGGTTGATTACAAGGTTTAAGAATAGCTAATAATTCTTGTTTCAGCGCATTTTCCAATGCTTCTCCGTCATTCAATTGATGTCGTTCGAGGCTATCGGTCAAGCGACGAACGATCGCTGACGTCGCTTCGATACCGATATCGGCCATCAATAATCGGGCTTCGATTTCCTCCAGCAAATCGTCGTCGATGGCTTTTTGACCAATGGGGATCGTTGCCATCAATCCGCTAAGACCGGACCGGGTTTTTTGCAGTTGTGACTTGAGACGACGTGCCAGCGATTCCGGTTCCGGCTCGACATAGCCGATTTCGATTACGGCCTCGGCCGCCTCAGTTTCGGCGACCGGACGCTCGACCGTTTCACCAGGTAATACGATACCTGGGTACCCGTAACGGCTGTAGATTGCGATCGCGAGCAACGGCAGCATCAATAACGCCGATACAAAATTATGCACAATAGCCGACCATGCCGGTAGTCCGTATTTTGCAGCAATAACGCTAAAGCCGATTTGCACGAATAATAAAATACTTAGCATCATGCCGGCTTTTCTGACCGGTTTGGCGCAGTTAGCCGAAGTGGCTCGCAGCACCAGCCAAGTTAAGACAACAAAAATCGGCAGGGCAAAGACTCTATGCAACCAATGGGCAGCCACCTGTGCGTCGTAGGATAAAATCCCTTGATAACCGGTAACAAGACCATTGAATATATTCAACGCGGCACGGTAATCGGCTTGCGGCCACCATTGCCCGTTACACTGGGGAAAACCGCTGCAGACTTGTCCCGCATGATTGGCGCTAACCCATAAACCGGATAGGGTTTGCACCAACAATAAAAAGCCGGCGAACCCGGCAAGCCAGATGGGACCGCTTATTCGATCCAGTTTACTTAAGGCAGGATTTAATCGTAAAAATAGCCAACTCAATAGCCAGAACTGGAAAAAGCCAAGCAATGCCTGAGTAGTGACTATAATCGGCATCGCATTCAATTCGACCGCTTTGACGGCCGAGCAAACTTGCGCAGCCGCCACGATAAGCAGCGCCACCGCGCCAGTTGTCGCCACGGAACGTTGATACTTCTGGCGCCATGCGATCAATGCCAACAGCAAGACGGTCAACATTGATAAGCCGAATACATAGCGTCGCGCCATTTCTTGCCAAGCTTTACCTACATCGACCGCTTTTCCCGGATAAAGCTGTTCGGCCGAAGCTTTAAACTCGGCACTATCGGCGATAAACCATTGACCGTAGCATTCAGGCCAATCCGGGCAAGCCAAATCCGCTCCGGTCAACTTGACGACGGAACCGGCTACGATAAGCAGTAAAGCCAAAAAGGCGGAAACAAAGGTTATTTTTCTAAACATGGTTTATCCGATTTGCGAAACATGATTTATCCGATTTGCGAAACACTCAGCAATTTTCTAAGATCGCTCTTGACATCATAAGGGTCAAATCCGGGCTGATAACGCATCATGATATTGCCCAATGGGTCCATGATCAACAGCATACCGTTCACGATCCCGGCTCCGTCGAGTTTTGCCAATTGCTTCAACAAGTCTGAACTGGGGCGAGTCTTTAACAGACGGTCGTCCTCCTGCCACCACACCTTTAGATGTTGCTCGGCATTGGGATTCAGCAGCACAACAGCCCGGCGGATACGAGTTAACTCCTTACCCATCATCAATAAGAGTTGTTTGGACTTGTAAACTGCATCAAGGCAGGTTTGATCGCAATCCGCATCAGGCACCACATTGATCAAGATCCAGCGGCCTTTTAATTCGTCAATATTTTCGGCCGAGAACGAATCGATACCGATTAAATCGGATCGCTCGGTCAGTAACGGAGGAATAATCAATTCGCCATGATTGGTGGCGCCTTTAAGTAGATTGGGATGTACTTTTAAATACCAAGCAAAAAGAAACGGGATGATCGACATTCCGAAAATGATCAGAATTAAGTTGCGATTTTTTTTCTGTTGATTATTCATGTTTTGTTTTGCACGCGTACCATATAAATAAAGCCGTTAAGGTTAAAGCTAAGCCATACCACTGCACCGCATAGGCCACATGCTTTTCAGGCGGTATGACAGTCGCGATATGCCACTCCCGCAAATAGCCCTCATCCTCGGCTTGGTGTAGTTCGATTTGATAATCGGCCAACGGGTAACCCAGTTTCTCAGCAATAACGTTGCTGTCGATCAGTTGCACGAGAGATGGCCACGTATCGGTCGGAATTTCCGCACCTTCCAAATGATATCCGACATCCGGAAAGGTATTGATTCGTCCTTGGACGGTAACTTTGCTTTTTTGCAAGGTAATATCCGGCAGCGTTTGTCGATCACGACCTGCTTCAATCCAACCTCGGTTAACCAAGACTGCCGTATTGGAGTTATCCGGCAGCAGTGGCGTCATCACGAAATAACCGGCCTTACTGTGTCTGATTTGGTTATCCAGCAAAAATTGGCGCTCGGCAACGTATCGCCCCGTTAATTCGACAGCTCGATAACGAATGCTAGCGACATCGGCCGGCAACTCCGATGTTAACGACAGCGGCGGCAACTGGCCTTTTTTCTCCTGCTCGGCTAGATAGGCAGCTTTTTCCGAAGACCTGGATAATTGCCAATTTCCTAGCGAAATCAGCAGCGCCATCAACAGCACATAGGCAAGTGACGGAATTAAAGTGAATCTAAGATTACAAAAACCGATTTTGATTGTCATGGTTTTGGGGTTGTCCTATTGGCAAGCGTCGATTAATCGTTGAGAATACCCGATTATCATTGATCGCTTTCAGACTTTTTATGCTTATTAAAACTATCTTCATTATTGCGTTTGCAGCAATCCTTATCAGCCTGGGTTCCGCACTTTATCATATCGTTGTCCGTAAACCGGAAGACCGGTCGGATAAAGCCGTCAAAGCATTAACGGTTCGTATTTCGCTGTCAATCGTGTTATTCATTTTATTGTTTCTGGCGATGGCATTCGGCTTGCTGAAACCCCACGGCATCGGTTCGGCCATTCATGCGAAAAAGCCGCCTCAAGCAGAACAAAGCCGATAAATCCATTTCTCAAGCAAGACGGGATTTGTAGCCCCGTCCCGAGCGCTTCGGCCGCAGCGAAACCAATTCGAAAGTAATTATTCATACCCCCCGTTCCCACGCTCCAACGTCACTGCCATTAAGTTAAGCCGTCACAAAATAAGTAATACTGGCATTCAGGATCGAATGCGCTTCAAAAGCTTGCCATCCATGGCACTGGATTCCGCCTGTCCATGTTGGAATGACGGGTTTCTCTTATTTTAATGGCAGTGACGTTCCAGCGTGGGAACGAAGATCGAGACGCTCTAGCGTCTCGTACCGCTGGAGCGGTACTCAGGCATTCCCACGCAGAGCGTGGGAACGATAATTTCCGGGGGACCCTGAGCGCTTCGACCGCAGCAAAACCAATCCGAAACGTTGGGGACGGGTTAAATAACCCGTCCCGCACAGATCCTCTTTCATCTTGCCCCTTCCCTCAAATCGAACGACAAAAAAAAAGCGCTACCTGGCAGGCAGCGCTTTAATTTGATGCCCCGTTATCGAATTACATCATGTAAACAAAGACAAATAACCCCAGCCAAACGACGTCCACAAAATGCCAGTACCAAGCAGCTGCTTCAAATGCGAAATGATTTTCCGGTTTAAAATGACCCTTCCAGCTGCGGAACAATACCACAGAAAGAATAATTGCACCGACACAAACGTGTAAACCATGGAAGCCGGTTAACATAAAGAATGTCGATCCGTAAATACCTGAACCTAGGGTCAACCCCATTTCGGTATATGCTTCGTGATATTCCATAGCTTGTAAGCCGACAAACAGAAAACCCAACGTAACCGTCGCAATCAGGCCTTTAATGAGCTGATCGCGGTTTTTTGCCAACAAACCATGATGCGCCCAAGTACAAGTCACACCGCTGGTCAACAAAATTAATGTGTTTAAAAAGGGTAAGCCCCAAGTACCCATCGGTTCGAATTCACCGCCGATTTCGCCGGGTCCGTTGGTCGGCCACATCGCTTCGAATGCCGGCCACAAGGTTTCATGAGTCGAACGTCCTGGACCGTCGCCGAAACCACCGAGCCAAGGCACTGAAAGGTTTCGCGTATACCATAAGGTTCCGAAGAATACCGCAAAGAACATGACTTCCGAAAATATGAACCACATCATGCCCATGCGATAGGAAATACCGACTTGAGTGCTGTACATTCCCGATTCGCTTTCAACGGCCTGAAGCGTAAACCAGCCGGCCAGCATGATAATAAAAACGACTAAGCCCATAATCATCATCGCCGGGCCGATCGAGGAGCCATTTAACACATTGGCAAATCCTGCCAGAGTGATCATAAGACCAACCGTACCGATAATCGGCCAGGTCGCCTTATGAGGAATGTAATAAGCGTTTGTAGACATAACCTTCCCCTATTTTTGCTTTTTTGCTGTTAATTCAGTGTTATCGAAAAATGTGTATGCAAGCGTGATTATTTTGTACTTTTTAGGCAGTTTCGGATCTACGACGAAACGAACCGGCATCGTTTTAGATTCATGAGCTTCGAAACTTTGCTCGTCAAAACAAAAACATTGCGTCTTTGTGAAAAATTCCGCAGCCAGACCCGGCGTAATACTGGGGATCGCCCGGGCAATCATCGGCTTATCGGTAAGGTTTTCGGCATAAAAATTAACCGTATAATATTGTCCGGGATGCACCTTCATTTTGTAGGTCTCGGCACGAAACGCCATCGGCGCGGCTTGGTTCAACGAAGTTACAAACTCAACGGTCACTTCACGGCTTACATCGATATCGCGTGCCGTTTCTGCTGCCGCAACCGAGGCCGTTTTGCCGTTCAGCCCCGTTATGTCACAAAATACATCATAAATCGGGACCAGAACATAACCGAAACCGAACATGCCCACCGCAATCAATACTAAATTGCGGACCAGTTTTCTGTTTTTTTGCTTCGTATCATTATTCATTACGAAATAGCTCTTAAAACCGCAAATACGTATATCGCAATCGCCACAGCGACCAGCAAAACTGCTGTAAAAATATTCTTTGTCTTCGTATTCATATCACCACCACTTTGCCCGCCGCTAGGCGGACAAAGTCACTGAGAAAAGTCCATCCCTGTACAGAATCGGTCACATCCGCAATCCGATTAGAAATGCTCGGTTGGAATTTCTTTCGGAGGAGTCGTGAACGTATGGTATGGCAGCGGAGATGGCAAGGTCCATTCCAAGCTATGTTTGGATGCATCTTCCCAAACCTCATCGGTTACTTTTTCACCGGTTCCGCCACGAATCGTTTTGATAACGATGTACAAAAACAGTAACTGACTGAAACCGAATACGAAGGCACCGATACTCGATACCATGTTCCAATCGGCAAATTGCACGGCATAGTCAGGGATACGACGCGGCATGCCGGCCAACCCCAAGAAATGCTGAGGAAAGAATAATACGTTGACCGAAATCGCAGACAACCAGAAATGCAGTTGACCCAATTTCTCGTCATACATATTGCCGGTCCATTTCGGCAGCCAGAAATAAGCCGCAGCCATCAAGATGAAAACCGAAGCAGGTACCAGTGTGTAATGGAAATGTGCAACTATGAAGTAGGTATCGTGATATTGGAAATCCGAAGGCGCAACTGACATCATTAAACCCGTAAAACCGCCTAAGGTAAATAAAACGACGAATGCAATCGAAAATAGCATCGGCGTTTCAAAGGTCATCGAGCCTTTCCACATCGTCGCGGTCCAGTTAAAAACTTTTACGCCCGTCGGAATCGCAATCAGCATCGTTGCATACATGAAGTAAAGCTCTCCGGCGATCGGCATGCCAACCGTGAACATGTGGTGAGCCCATACTATGAACGACAGAAATGCAATCGATGCGGTCGCGTAGACCATCGAGCTATAACCGAACAACGGCTTACGCGCGAAGACAGGAATGATCGTTGAAGCGACACCGAAAGTCGGCAAAATCATTACATAAACTTCAGGATGACCGAAGAACCAGAAGATGTGTTGATACAGAACCGGGTCGCCGCCACCGGCCGCGTTGAAGAAACTGGTATCGAAGAAACGGTCGGTCAACAACATAGTTACCGCACCGGCAAAAACCGGCATGACCGCGATCAGCAGGAACGCAGTAATTAACCAGGTCCAGACGAACAGCGGCATTTTCATCAAAGTCATGCCGGGCGCGCGCATGTTGAAGATGGTTGCGATAATGTTGATCGCACCCATGATTGAAGAGATACCGAGCAAATGCACTGAGAAAATCGCGAACGGCAATGCAGCGCCAGTTTGTAACACTAAAGGCGGATAAAGTGTCCAGCCCGAAGCCGGAGCGCCACCTTCCATAAACAATGTACTCGCGAGCAACAAAGCACCAGCTACTAACAGCCAGAAACTCATGTTATTCATGCGCGGCAAAGCCATATCGGGCGCACCGATCATTAAAGGGATCATCCAGTTGGCTAATCCAACAAATGCCGGCATAACCGCACCGAATACCATGATCAACGCATGCATCGTTGTCATTGAATTGAAGAACTGGGGCTCAACGAACTGCAAACCCGGTTCGAACAATTCGGCACGGATGACCAAAGCCATCGCGCCACCTAGAAAAAACATCGCTAAAGAAAACACCAAATACAATGTACCGATGTCCTTGTGGTTGGTGGTAATGATCCATCTTAACAGCCCTTTTTCCGGACCGTGGTCGTGATGATCGTCATGTTCAGCTACTACCGCAGACATATTGTTACCTCTATTAATTTTAAAAAGATTAGAATTTGAATAAAGTTAAGAATTACTCTTCATCATCCTCATCTTCATCTTCATCCGCCGGCGCGGATGATTTCAAAGACTTAATCGCAGCGGGCTGAACCGAATCGCCCACCGAATTACCTAATGCGTTGCGGGTATACGTGACGACCGCAGCAAATTCGGTTTCGCTTAGCATTTGTCCAAATGCAGGCATCATACCTTTACCGTTATAAATTAGATCAATCTGCGCATCGATATCACCCGTCACTACAGAGCTTCCGGTCAAAGCGGGGAATGCGCCTTCCATGCCCGCACCGTCAGCCATGTGGCACGAAGCGCAATTATTGGCATACACGGTTTCACCCTTGGCCATCAACTCATCAGCCGTCCATTCTTTATCGGCCAATTGTTTTTCGGCTTCGGCGCCCGCCTTCTGAGATTCAACCCAGGCATCGTAGTTGTCTTGTTCCATCGCGATAACGACGATCGGCATGAAGCCATGATCCTTACCGCACAACTCGGCGCATTGTCCGCGATAAGTTCCGGCTTTCTCGACATACGTCCAGGCTTCATTGATAAAGCCTGGAATCGTATCTTTTTTCCAGCCTAAATCAGGAACCCACCAGGAATGCTGCACATCGGCCGCAGTGAATAAAAAGCGAATTTTTGTATTGACCGGAACGACTAAGGGATGATCGACGTCCAACAAATAATGCGGCACCGATCTTGGGTCAATTCCGGATCCGAGTTGGCGAGCCCTGTTGCTGGCTTCGTCCAGGCTGCTGAAAAAATGAATGCCATTATCCAGGTATTCATATTCCCACTTCCATTGCCAGCCAGTGACCTTGATCGACATATCCGCGTCTTGAACATCGTCCATATCAAGCATCGTTTTTGTGGCTGGAATTGCCATGCCAATCAAGATCAAAGTCGGAATGATCGTCCAGATAATCTCGACCTTGGTGCTTTCATGAAATTGAGAAGCCACATGCCCTTTTGATTTACGATGGTGGTAAATTGAATAGAACATTGTGCCAAACACGGCCAATCCGATGAACACGCAGATCCATAAGATCAGCATATGCAAATCATATACTTCTTGACTGATCTGAGTCACGCCTTGCCTCAGATTCAGGGTATATTCGGCCTTTGCAGTCCCTAGTCCCAAGGACATCAAGAACAGGCTTGCGAACAGTTGCTTGGTTTTCTTCACGGAGCAGCCTCCCGGTGGTAGTTAGAAACTCTTGTATGCAATGGGTAAAAATTTTTTTGTAACGTTATCAGCGCCAGTCGTTTTAAAATCAGGAAATCTATAGTTTGAATTTCTGACGGCTAGGACCTTTTCCTAGATCAATAAGTTTCTCTCGCTGTTCAGCTACATTTATCCGGGGCTCAAAGCAAATCAAAATTCGCTAATTTCCCTGTTTTTATAATAACTATATCTAAAAAAGCAGAATTTTAACCCATGATGAGACGGTAAGCCAGAAGTGCTTTGCCAACACCTTAAAACAAACGCGCACAAAAAAGCCCGTGACTCCCCCTTCAAGGGCTTCGATGGTCTGCATTTTCACCAGTCGCCCCGGACTGACAGTCTTCATCGACAGTGACTTAAACCGTCAACTTAAACCACAAGCGTACCGAAAACCTTGAAAAAGATGCCGACTCTTTGTTGAAAAATCCTCAATTCACTTTTTCATCAATTAACTCAAAACGGCAGCATAGCCTCTATCGAAAGTTGGAATGTGACTTTCCAGCCAACTCTTAACCATTTGCTCCACTTCATCAGTTACATTGGCTTCGCCAGCATGGAATTTTTTTGTAGATCGGCACATGTACCTACTAATGCCTCATGTTCGGCTTTATGTGCGGCCAATCCGGCAAATACTGCCGCTGCCGCTGCCATTTCTTTTTCTTCATGCGCAAAATGCCCTACAACATAGGTAATTAAATCATTTAGTTGCGCGCCAATTGCGGATCTTTCCGCACAGCCTGTCGCCAAATCGAAAATTTATTGAGTTTGTCGAACAAAACTTTATGTTCATCGTCGGCAAAACCGACATTGGTGCCGAATTGATC
>SLIO01000142.1 GCA_007135635.1 Methylomicrobium sp.
ATGGGGCGGGAAGCCAGCCGCGGCAAACAAGGCGGGCGCACGCAGGAAATTCAACGCTTAATCGGTCGCTCACTGAGAGCCGCGGTCGATATGAAGGCGCTGGGTGAAAACACCATTACGATCGATTGCGATGTGCTGCAAGCCGATGGCGGGACGCGAACCGCATCAATCACCGGCGGCTTCGTCGCCTTATCGCTGGCGGTGCAAAAGATGCTCGCTAAAAAGCAAATCAAGAAAAATCCCCTGCACGGTCAAGTCGCATCGGTCTCGGTCGGCATTTTCAAAGGCGTTCCGGTTTTGGACTTGGATTATGCCGAAGACAGCAATGCCGAAACCGACATGAATGTCGTCATGAACGACGCTTCGGCATTCATTGAAGTGCAAGGCACTGCCGAAGGCCATGCGTTTCGTAAGGACGAACTCGATGCGATGCTGATCCTGGCCGAGTATGGCATCAAACAATTGTTGGAAAAACAATCCGAAGCCTTGGAAAAAGCCTAGATGTTGTCGAAGTCATCCCAACCGATCGTGCTGGCTAGTAGCAATCCCGGAAAAATCCGGGAAATCCAGGCGATTTTGGCCGGTCATCCGATCGTACCTCAGTCGCAGTTTCAAGTCGTTGAAGTCGATGAGACCGGAAAAACCTTTGTCGAGAATGCATTATTGAAAGCTCGTAATGCGGCTATTCATTCGGGACTGCCTGCGATTGCCGACGATTCCGGGTTGGCGGTGGATTATTTGCACGGCGCCCCGGGAGTGATTTCGGCGCGTTATGCAGGTCCGAATGCCAGCGATCAAGATAATGTCGATAAGTTGTTGAAGGAATTGGCCGGCGTGCCGTTCGAGCAGCGCACTGCGCGCTTCATCTGCGTGATCGTGTTCATCGAGCATGCCGAAGATCCTTGTCCCGTGATCGCGCAAGGGATTTGGGAAGGCCGGATTTTGGATGAACCGGTTGGCGACAACGGTTTCGGTTACGATCCGGTGTTTTGGGTGCCCGAATACAAATGCGCATCGGCGCAGTTGGCGCCTGAAGTCAAAAATGCGATCAGTCATCGGGGGAAGGCGTTAAAGGCTTTGGCGTCGGCTATTTAGCGTCGACTGCTATTCATCCGGCTCGACGACGACAACCTGCGCGAACCCGCCGCCGGGTGTTCTGAAGTTAGTCGTTTGCCCTTGATACAATCTTGCACTGACTAACTGCACTTGACCGTTGTAAACATAATTGCGCAAGTCCAATTTAAAACCGATCACCGCGTCATCAACTTCCAAATGCCTTTCGCTTGGCGCTACCCATTGTTGCGCGACATAATCGCCTTGCAATATTTCTCCGAATACCCGCCGCGTCAGTTTGTCGCCGCGATAAGCGGCTTTACTGCCGTAACCTTTGGCCGGTTTGAAAAATAAACGTTTCCGATCGGACCAAAGTTTTTCAGCGTCCTGTTCTCGTACAACGACGGTTTGTGCGATTCCGGATAGTAAAATCTCGCGAGAAGCAGCATCAACGCCGATATCTTCCAAAGACGCAGTATCGGTCAACACGGCTAAATTGCGTTTGTCGGCATAAAGTGCGTGATTTCTGGGATAGGGCGTCACGACCACGGCATTGTCTAAATAAGCTTTGCACAATGCTTGTGATGCTATGTCTTCCAAACCGAAATCGGTCAGACGGTTATAAACCAGGTCGATGTTAAGCTCTCGATATAACAGTTTGCCGTTGCTAAAGACCAACTCCGACGGATCGCATATTACTGCTTCGATGCCGTGCCGCTCGAAGAGTTTTTTGAATAGCAAAAACTCCGGATACATATATTGCTCGGCCGGCCGTTCATCGACGATGGCGACCGTGTGCAGTACTTGTTCGTTCCGCTCCTGCCGCCATTCTTCGTGGAACATATCGATGAAAGCCTGTTCAAGCGATTGTTTTAATTCCACCCCGGGTATTTGACCCGGACACCTGCCGCCGGGTTGCTCGCAACAAGCGACTTGAGCGCGTGCCAGAATCGCGTTGACTAAGGCGCCGCCGGCATTGGTATTGATTTCGATTAATTGCGGTCCGCCTCGCCCGATATGAAAATCGTAACCCAAGAAAACGCCGCGTGCTTTCGGTGTAAAAAGAGCGGTTTCAGGCGCATAAGCCAATACCCGCTGTTGATAAGCCGGTAAATCGATCACTTTTTCCAGTGCCGCGATGATTTCCCATTGCCGCCGTAAACAGGACTCATCGACAAATACGGCCGATTCTGCGAATAGATGCGGTCGATCTTCGGTGAGCATGCGTAATAGATTAAGATCGTTAAGAGCCAGCAATTCATCACGCAAGGCTTGACGGTCGAGCGACACGCACCGGCATTCGCTATTTAATAATTCGACTTTTTTGGTGTGTGCCGGATCGTTACAAGCTGTCATATAAGTGTTTTGTGATAAAAACCGATTAAGGAGGCTTAAAGTACGACAGTTTAACTCAGAAATGCGGGGGCGTCAGGCGTCAAACGTCTTATGTTCAACAGTGTGCGTCCGGTTCAGACTGGCGGTATGTATTTTTTGGCTCTATGTGAAATTCAGTGGGTAAGCAACAAAAGGACAAGAACGCTGCTCAAAGTCAATCCGTTCGTCCTGAGCCCTTCGGCTACGCTCAGGAGAGCCCTGTCGAAGGATGAGCGGA
>SLIO01000211.1 GCA_007135635.1 Methylomicrobium sp.
CGCGCCGCGACCTTTGCGTTTTTCCTTGGCGATCGATTCTTTGGTGTCATTACCGCTTATGTCAAAGGGCCCGACGCGGAAAACTACCGGTTTACCAGCTCATTACCAGTACAAATTGTCAAATCGTTGGAGCCGACATTATCTCCTTTATTGAATCGAGAACCTGAGATCGAAGACGTTCGGCCGATTTCCGAAGTTACATTGGCAACCGGGCGGTAAAATAAAACTTAAGCAAGCATAGACTTTCCGAAATCATGTACTTTCCGAATTAACTAGCGCTTGCAATTAGCTCATGATTTAGGTCCATGGCGTTTTCTGCCGGAAGTCCCGACACCAAAAATATGGCTATGCAAAGGATACAAAAGGGGGTTTTCGTCCATTAAAAGACCGATGATACTGCCCCTGCATCGCACTATACAGATGCTTTTAATTTTGCAACTGTCTGAGCTAAATTAACGCCCAAGCCCATGACTGCTTCTTGTTGAGCGGAATCGACCAATGAACCGTCATCGCTAAATGCTTTTGCAGCGTTCGCAATCGCTTGCTGATCGGACAATACGGTTACGCCGATATTTGACAATAACAACCTTAAAAACACTAATCCTCTTAAACCACCTAAAGCACCTGGTGAAGCAGACATAATTGCCGCTAATTTGCCGCGATATGCCAGCAGAGGCAACTCATCCTCTTCCCGACGCGACGCCCAATCGATGGCATTTTTTAACAAGGGACTAAATGCACTGTTATATTCGGGCGATGCGATTAAAAAACCGTCGTGAGTTATTAAAAGCTCCTTAAAAGCACGAGCCGACCACGGCATTCCCTCTTTTTTTTCGAGACACTCATTGAAAATGGGCATTTCAAAATCAGCTAAATTGATTACGGTAAGTTCCGCACCCGCGCTTCGAGCTCCATCGGCGGCAATCCTGACTAATTTTTGGTTATAAGAGTC
Organism: Methylomicrobium sp.; assembly: GCA_007135635.1. Taxonomy (GTDB): domain Bacteria; phylum Pseudomonadota; class Gammaproteobacteria; order Methylococcales; family Methylomonadaceae; genus Methylotuvimicrobium. Next base: position 953 of record SLIO01000211.1, read on the forward strand.
TTTTCTAGAGCTGCCGGAAAAGGCAAGAATTTTAACCATGAACTATTCTCCAAGTCGCTCCAGTTAAATCGCATCCGGTTCGACATATTGGTCGTTGAAATTGTTAAAGTCAATATCGAGATCCCAATCGTTTTCTGGCACATTCCCGTCTAGAATCAGATATTCCCTTTGTTGTATATAGGCATTTTTAAAGAATTCGTATCGATCAACAGCGGCTTCCGTCGCAATTCTCATCGTGCCCAAATTGTCGGCGCGGGTGTCGACCGCATCTAATAAAAACAGACCGCCCCCAATAGCCCCATAGGTTCCGGAAACGATACCGCCGTCGATATAACTAATCGGATTCATCGCGGCATCGCCAACAAGACCAAAAACGCCTCTGACCGAACTGGGGCCAAAAAACGGCAACACCAAGTAAGGCCCGGAAGGAATCCCCCAAACCGCCAAGGTTTGATCAAAATCTTCATTATTTTTGGGCAAATCGATCTCTGTCGCGACATCGAACAAACCGCCGACACCCGCAACCGTATTCACAAGAAAACGGGCGCCATCCGATCCGGTCTGAGCCAATTTAAATTGCAAAAAATCATTAATGGTAACGCCTATATCATTGATATTACTAAAAAAATTAGTAACGCCTCGATCGACGAAAGTCGGAGTAATCCATTGATATCCTTTGGCAAGAGGCTCCATGACATGCTCGTCCAACTTATCGTTAAAGACCTGCACACTCCGGTTAAAGCCTTCCCACGGATCACTTTCATCGATCCTAGCTGCGGGTGCCGACGCGCATCCAACTAGGGAACTCAGCAATACCGGCATAGCCAAACGGATTACCACTGGTTTTAAATTCATATACAGCCTCGCAATACCTAAATTTTTATTATTCGGTGTTTTTCGCGTAACATAGCACAATATCCCTACCCTTTCGAGCACTGGCAATAAAGTTGCCGCGACTCCTTTTTCAAATTCTTCTCAATCTTTTGTATCAATGGAAAAAACCATACTTCCCTTGGGAAATCGCTTCCGAGGCTATCTTCCTGTAATTATCGACATTGAAACCGGGGGGTTCAACCCCAAAAAACATCCATTACTGGAAATTGCAGCGGTTATCGTGGAATTAAACAGCCAGGGTGACCTTGAAATCACCGAGCGTCACGCTTGCCATGTCATTCCCTTTCAAAACTCTGAATTAGACGAATCTGCTCTAAAATTCAACAAAATTGACCCCTATCACCCTTTTCGCATGGCTATTCAAGAAAAAGATGCATTGGACAAACTATTCAAGCCAATCAAAAAGGCCGTAAAAAGAAATGAATGTACCCGAGCGATACTGGTTGGACACAACCCTGCTTTCGATATTAGCTTTTTAAATGCCGCAATCCAAAGAACGCAAATCAAACGGAGTCCATTTCATCCTTTCAGCACCTTCGATACCGCAACATTAGGCGGTCTAGTCTATCAGCAAACGGTGCTGGCAAAAATTGCCGCAGCAGCAGGTTTAAATTGGGATAGCGACCAAGCACATTCCGCTCTATATGACGCAGAACAAACTGCTACGCTGTTCTGTAAAATCGTCAATCGCTGGAAGCAACTGGAATCTTTAGCGACTGACAATGGCACAAAAGAATGCTCAGGCATAACCGAAGACTAGAGGAAGCGGGCAAGAACTTAACCGCTACGAAAAGCCTAAACAAGCACCGGCC
>SLIO01000067.1 GCA_007135635.1 Methylomicrobium sp.
CTGCCGCCGACGCCTGTCGGTCGAGCAACCGCACCCTCTCCGGAACCGGCATTTGCTCTGTCGAGCGCCGTATATCGAAAAATTAGATAAAGGGTCTATATCTACGAACTTTCACAGTAAATGCCAACGACTATAAGGTTCGGAATGGTTTGTCGATCGGGCCGATAAATGATCGATGAATTCCTGGAAGCGGCTTAGCGCTTCATTATCGCCTTGTAAAACATGCAAGTTCGAGATAGTTTGACGCGCGCTCGGCCAATCTTGCCGTGCTAGAGAGTCATAGAGCGCGCCGTATTGGTGGCGAATCAGAAATTCCCGAAAAATTCGGGCTTCAGGCATTTGTCGATAGCTTAACGAACGCTTGACGGCACGTGCTGCGATGGTTGCGTGGCCTGCCTCAAGCGTTTGTAGCGATAAGGCTAGCCATTGCTTGGCGAGTTGTTCGCAGCGCAAGACGCGGCTCAAGTCGGCCCCGCAACGCGGGCAAAGGGGGGCGTCGCTTAGTCGCGCATTACAGCAAGGGCAGCGCTTCATTACGACTCGAGATAATAAATGATGTCGTTCAATTGTTCGACCGGTTCTTGTAGTGCGCCTTCATCGCCGGCTTCGATGCAGTCGGTGATGGTTTCGATCAAGTTCACCATGTCTTCTTTGTCTTCATCGGATACCGTATCGAATAAGGTTTCGGCTTTTTTGATCAGCTGACGGGCCTCGGCGACGGCTTTGCTTTCCGAAACCGCATCGCTTTTTTCAATCTCGTCCGAGCCAGAATCCATTTGCCCGAATAGACTATCGATGCGCCGTTTCGCGCCGGCCAGTTCCTCGGTCTCGAAACGTGAAATCGCATTGTTGATTGTGATCGATTTTTCGAGGCCGGTTGCTTTTTCTCTGGCCGAAACATGCAGCATGCCGTTCAAATCCAGGGCTAATGTCAGCGTAATGATATTGCCGGCCGGCACGTCCTGAAGGTCTTCGACCGTAAATTCGCCAATTTCGATGTTGTTCAGCGCATCCGGGTCTTCGCCTTGATAAATTTTAACGTTGACCGATTTTTGTCCGTCTTGAAAGGTCATGAAGGCCTCGGATTTTCGAGTCGGCAAAACGCTATTCTTATGAATAATCGGTACAAATTGGTAAGGATAGGGGGCGCCATCGAGAAAGCCGAGTGCGCTGGTGCCGTAGGTATAAGGCGTGACGTCGACCAAGACCGTATCGATGGCTTGGCCGGCTATCATTGCGGCTTGCGTGGCCGCGCCCATGGCCACGCATAAATCCGGGTCGACTTCGCTGTGTGGCTCGAAGCCGAATTCTTCGAATAAGCGCTCGCGAATGCACGGTGTTCGTGTCGAACCGCCGACCAAGATAATTTCGTCGATATCGGAAACCGTGAGTTTCGCACCTTTGAGTGCGATATGCAGGGCATCCATCGTAGCATTGATGTAATCCTCGATCATGTCTTCATAATCGCCGCGCGACAACTCCACGGTCAGATGAATCGGCGAGCCTTCGTGTTCGAGCAGGTATTCCTCTTCGATCTGCGCGAACGGTTCGTCGGACAATACCAGCTTGGCGTTTTCGGCCGCACGCGTGATGCGCGCCATCGCCTTGCTATGCTCGGCAATATCAATGCCGTGTTGTTCCTTAATATAGTCTTGAATATGGTTGACGATTTGTTGGTCGAAGTCGTCCCCACCGAGTTGGTTATCGCCATGGCTCGATAAAACTTCGACGACGCCGGCTTGAACATTGACGATAGAAACGTCGAAGGTGCCGCCGCCCAAATCGTATACCAGCATACGCTTGGCTTCGTTTTGACCGGCACCATAAACCAGAGCGGCCGCAGTCGGTTCGTTGATCATCCGTACGACTTCGAGTCCTGCGATTTCGCCGGCTTCGCGTGTCGCTTGGCGCTGTGCGTCGGAAAAATAGGCGGGCACGGTAATGACGGCTTTGCTTATCGATTGGCCGACATGCTTCTCGGCTATCGTTTTTAGGCGTTTCAAGATGATCGCCGAAATTTCTTGCGGCGTATAATCAAGGCCGGCCATGACGATGTGGGTATCCTGTCCCATCAAACGCTTGATCGATTTGACAGTGCGTTCCGGGTAAATCAAGTATTGATTGCGCGCGGTTTCGCCGACCAGTATTTCGCCGTTGTCGTCTATGCCGACCACGGATGGTAATATTTTTTTGCCGTCGTCGGTAATAATATGCACCTTGCCGTTTTCGACAATTGCGACTTCGGAGTTAGTCGTTCCTAGGTCGATTCCGATGATGATTTCATTCATAGTATTTTTGTTTAATGTTAGAGTTTATTGACTTTGACTTCGGCCAATCTCAGTATTTGATCTTCAAATAGAAAACCCTTGCGGAGTTCCTCGAGCACGATAGCGTTTTCCAGTTTCGTGTCATGGCCGACTTCGAGCGTCTTCATCGTATGAGCATCGAAAGGCTTGCCGACGCAGTCGATCGAAAAAACATTTCGTCGCTGCAACAATTGTTCGAAGCGTTTTAGCGTGATTTCCTGGCCCTTGGTGAAACCGTTGATAAAACGTACGTCTTGTTTTTTCGAATGATTGAACAAGGCATCGACCGGGCGGTAATTTTGCAGTACTCGAAAGCCTTCGCTGAGTCGGTCGTAAATATCGATAATGTCGA
>SLIO01000466.1 GCA_007135635.1 Methylomicrobium sp.
CTGAACGATTTGGCATTGATTTTGTAAAACTATAAAGCAACGCCCATGCCAGGCCGAAATCAGCGTTTCAAGTATCTGATATTATGAAGGGTATTCGAAATAAGAGGACAGGACTGCGGGCGCGATCCACGACAGTCGCAAATGTTTTGTTACATTTGCTACAAAATTTCAACAGGAGAAATTAATGAATATAAATGAGCTCGACATCGGCGATGTAGTTTACTCGGCAAAAGCCATCACCGACGACGGATCGATGCCCGATTGTAGCGAAGGCGAACTATTGGCCCCGGCCGGTTCGCGCGGAGTCATTGTTATGAAAGGCCACATAGAAGAGGATCCGCAAAGGCACGTATTTATGGTCCGTTTCGAAGACGAAACGCTAACCCTAGGAAGACCTATCGGCTGTTGGGCGGAAGATTTGTCCGTCGATCGGCAAGATACGACGAAAACTAATCGGTAACGAACGAGAATCCTACTACGCCGATACCTATTTAAGTTCAATATCGATTAACCGACCCGCACAGAACGGAACCATAAAGGAATTTTTTTATATCTCGGTACGGGGATTGCCAGCAGTCCCCGCACCTTTATTCGTCATCAATCAAGATGCAACAGCTAAAAACACCGTATTGGCTTTGAAGGCGGCAACGACAGAAATGCCTTCCTTGAGCCCCAATTCATCGATGCTGTCGTTGGTCACAGTTGCATAAACCGAGCTACCACCCGGTAGCAAAACAACGACCTCGGTATTCACCTGGCCTTTCTGCAAACGCGACACCGTTCCCGACAATTGATTGCGCGCGCTTAGCCGGTACGGCCCCAAATCGGTCACGATCAGCACCTGCGGAGCTTTGATCAAGGCCACGACCTCGACGCCTAACGCTAGCCCCAGATTTTTCATCGATTCCTGGGTTATCGCAGCAACCAACGAGTCCCCACCCTTCAATTCAATGACGACTTCAACATTGATACCGCCTTCGTGAATTTCGCTGATGGTTCCGAAAAATTGATTACGAGCACTGGCTTTCATAAACGTTCTCCTGATTAAGTAATTGAATTCGGAATTGTTGGCCAATTCTTGGTTGATGTGTTCCAGAAATTGATCATGCTCCTTACGCAGCTTGGCCAACAGTTTCAACAGGCTTTTTCCGGCGTCGGTCAAAACACTGCCGCCGCCATGCCTACCGCCGATTGCAGTCGACACCAGTAGCCGCGGCGAAAGGTTGTTGGCGCGTTCTAGAATTTCCCACGCCCCCTTGTAACTCAGCCCGACCTGTTTCGCGGCGCGATTGAGCGAACCGGTCGATTCGATAGCGCTCAATAAGTTACACAACTTCCAAGTAAATGCTCCGGCAATGCTTAGTTCGCCTTCGACTAGTCGTACGATCGGCCTTTCTAAAGCGATACCGGCGGATTGTTTTTCGGTTTCGGCCATGCTCTTCATCCCTTAATTTTGCTGTAGACGGTTCGAATTTTAGCCGGAAAGCTCATAACGATTCCAAAAAACGAAGGACATGCAAGCGCTCGCCCCGTGGCAAACGTTCGAAACGCTGCTAGCAGCGCCTTGCCGCCAGTCAGGAGGGCCGGCCACTTAGACTCGTGTCGTTCGTATGACAGACTGCATAAGCTTTGTAGCGATCATTACAATTCGGCCGAGTTATTGCCGTATTTTTCTTATGTTCTTTTATACATAACGAAATTGCTAGCATAATGAATGCCACAAACGCGATCGAATAATTAATTCTTCAATAGCCGCATTAACGAATATTGTTTTAAATGACTCAATTCGCCCTTTTTATTATTAACACAAGAATATAAAGATATAGTCAAACGCATGATTCAAAAAAGTGTGCTTCAACAAACCGGTTTGAATCAATTCGAAAATTTGATGGTCGAAAGAATCATCGCTCACGATGTTCGGCGAGTCTGCACATTGGCGAAGAGTTTAGGCATTTAATAGATATTATAATTCGTGAGACCACATTTGCGGCTTTCTGACTCGCTCTTGTCCGGTAGCAGCGTTACCTTACCTACATGAATGTAGGGTAACGGGCGTGAGTGGGGAAAACCGTGGTCAAGAGGTCATCTTCATTTTATTCATGCCCTAGACGATGAAACGCTTTTTCAAATTTCTAACATATCATTTCATCCGCGCGCTATTTCAATACAGAATACTTCGTTTTTTATTCGGGTTTGGTCAGTCTTAATTGATAGCAAAGCACCGCCCAAGCAGCTGCTATTCCGAGCAGTGAAGAAATTGCAATTAACGACATCATTTCGCCGAAACTCAGATAGCGCATCGAAAAAATACCGTTATAAAGACCCGACAATCGATCAACTGGCTGTTGCAGAATGAACAACATGATCGTCACTGTCAACCAAGCCAAAATGCCAGAACAAAAACCCAACCAAAATCCGGTATACAAAAACGGCCGTTGAATAAACCGATTGGTCGCACCAACCAGCTTAGCAATAATCACCTCCTCACGCCGGTTGTGTAATTCCAATCTTATCGTATTGCCGGTAATGAATAATACGGCCAGGGCCAATATAAAACTGAGTAGCGTTACGCCACGATCCGCCAGTTCCATGAGCGAATACAAGCGCTTGACCCATTGCATATCCAATTGCGCAAAATCGACTTCTTGCAAGTCC
>SLIO01000024.1 GCA_007135635.1 Methylomicrobium sp.
TCAAATTCCATGGAGTCATGGCACACTGGGTTTTCTGGTGGCTGCCGAATTGAAAATCATTCCGGTCAAAAAGTATGTGCGGATCAACTACCTGCCTGTTGATAGCTTGGATAGTCTGGTTGGCGTGTTCGAGCAAGCCTCGCGCGCTACCGAAAACAACGACTTTGTCGAGGCTTTGGTCTATAGCCGCGACGGGGCGGTCGTCATGACCGGTAAATTCGTCGATGCCGTCAGCCCGGACGGTTCCTTAAATGCCATTGGAAGATGGTATAAACCGTGGTTTTATAAACATGTTCAGACTTACCTTGAGGAAAACAAGATAGGCGTCGAGTATCTGCCCGTTCGAGATTATTACCACCGCCATACGCGCAGTTATTTTTGGGCGATGGAAGAAATCATTCCTTTCGGCAATCATCCTATTTTCAGAGCGTTGTTGGGTTGGGCCCTACCGCCCCGTATTGAATTATTGAAGTACACCGAAACGCAAACTACTCAGCGGCTTAGGGAAAAATATCATGTGGTCCAGGATATGCTGATTCCGATACGTTTTCTGAAGCAATCGATTGATTATTTCGATAAGCATTTCCGTTTATATCCTTTGTGGCTGTCGCCGATGGCGATCAAAGATAACGGTGGGCACAGCGGATTTGTGCTGCCGTATAAAGCTGAGAACGGCGAAATTGACGAGCTCTTTGTCGATATCGGCACTTACGGTACGCCGGCGAAGAGCGGTTTCGATAATGCCGAAGCTCTCCCATTGTTGGAAAAATTCGTGATCGAACATCATGGCTATCAAGCGCTCTATGCGAGAACCTTCATGAGCCGAGAAGATTTTAGGAGAATGTTTGATCATTCGGGCTACGATCTTATCCGGGATCGCTTACCTTACTGTCGCCAAGCCTTCGATGAAGTCTACGATAAAGTTTCCTCAAAAGGTAGGGTTGCGCCGGTCGAAATGAGGAAATTGGAAAAGGCGAGATAAGGATCTGCAACCCCGTCCTAAAGGTTACCTACATGGATGTAGGTAACGGGCGTGAGCAGGAGGGGAAGCTTTTTGACCGTGGCTAAACAAGCTGAAACGTTCGCTGCGGGTTGAATAACCCGCAGCGCTGTCGAATAAAACGGTCAACTGTATCTATAGTCAATGCTATTGGATCCTAAGCTTAGTCTTCGCTGTTGATTTTTCCATTCTCTATGCCTGACCATAATGTCCACGACTTCCTGCGGGTCGTCGGTGAGTGTGATGTAATTGAGGTCTTCCTCCGAAATCGTACCGTATTCGATCATTGTCGTCCGCACCCAATCCATTAAACCTTGCCAATATTCGTTACCGAATAACACTAAAGGCAATGGATATATTTTGTGCGTTTGCATCAAGGTTAAAGATTCGAAAAACTCATCGAGCGTGCCAAAACCTCCCGGCATGCAGACATAGCCCATCGAATGGCGTACGAACATGACTTTCCTGACAAAAAAATAGCGAAAATTCAGAGAAATATCCTGATAGGGATTTGGGTGTTGCTCCATCGGAAGCTCGATATTCAAGCCGACCGCGGGCGGTTTCTGCGTTTTCGCGCCTTTGTTCGCGGCCTCCATGATGCCGGGACCGCCGCCGCTGATAACCGTGAAATTATGCTGGCCGAGCAATTCGGCAATTTCGACCGTTTTCAAATAATAATGATGATCCGGTTGTATGCGCGCCGAACCGAAAATTGAAATCGCATCGCCCAAGCCGGATAAGCGGTCGAAACCTTCGGTAAATTCGCTGATGATTCTAAAAATTCGCCAGGATTGATCACCTTTGACGTCATCGATGATGCTGGCTGTATGATCTTGTTTGTTTAGGTTTTTCATCGCTTTATTTGGTTACGCTATGATTGAGCACGTAGGTACTGAGCGAGCGCATTTTGCTACCGGTGATCTTCGGGAACTTGGGCATCATCATCGAGCCGCCTTGGACTTTATGGGTGATATACCGTTCATTGGCATTTTTTTCGTTGAGTGAAAAAATGACTTGCGGGACTGCCGGGTCCTTGGGTTGGTGACATTCTGCACAGGCTTCCTTGAAGATGCTTTCACCGGTTGCCGAGGAGGCAGGCGTATAGTCACGCGAGCAAGCCGCTATTAAAAAAAAAGTCGAAACGAGCAGGATTTTAATCATGAAACACTCCTTGAAAAATTAGGTTGCCGGATTGCAATGTGGCGGTGACGCGGCCGGTTAATGTTTCACCCCAATAGGGTGTATTGATACCTTTGCTATACCAAGTCGAATAGTCGACTTGCCATCGACGGCCGGGGGCGAATATGCAAATATCGGCGGATTTTCCTGGTGTCAATGTTCCGCTTTCCAAGCGTAGTAGCTTGGCCGGGTTTTGGGTTAACGCGGCAATGCCTTGGGAGAGGGTAATCAATTTTTCATCGACCAGCTTCAGCATCAGCGGCAATAAGGTTTCAAGCGACGATATACCGGGTTCGGTTTCCGGAAACGCGCCTAATTTAGCATCAAGGTCGTGCGGTTGGTGATCCGAACACAGCGTACCGATGGTGCCTTGCGTCAATGCCTTTCTTAGAAAGAATTTATCCTGTTCGCTTCGTAACGGGGGTAAAACATGGTAAGCGCTGTCGAAAGGCTTCATGTCATTTTCAGTCAGA
>SLIO01000019.1 GCA_007135635.1 Methylomicrobium sp.
AATAATTGGCAGGCCGAGGATTGTCTTGATGAGCTTGTGTTGCGGATGGGCGGCGGGCATACTCAAGAGCTCGAAAGGATAAAAAACTATTTGATAGACCTTGAATTTGCAGCGGCGGCCGATTGCGTTAAAGAATTGCGGGACCGTTTGCATACGTCGATTTGAGTCTAGCGATAACGGTGCTTTGGCTGCCCTAAGAGCAATATGCATGCGTTGGGTGAATACCTTTAATTTGTCCGCGAAAGGGACGAAAACACCAAAAAAGAAGAGCTCGACTAGACATTTTATTTGTCGTCATTAATCTGTTCAGTTTGTATTTTATTTTCTTGTCCTGAGCAGCCGGAAATTCCAAAGGTATAACATCATGACCGAGCCTGAAACCATGCAAAAGATACTTATCATCGACGATGCCAAGGAAAATATCGTCGTACTTTCAAGGCTATTGAAATCGCAGGCCAATATTATTTTTGCACTAAGCGGCGAAGAAGGCTTGAAGATAGCCAACACGAGTTTGCCCGATTTGATTTTGCTGGATATTTCGATGCCGGGACTCAACGGTTTCGAAGTATTGGAACACTTAAAGCAATCGCAGAACACAGCGGGTATTCCAATTATCTTTATTACCGGTATACCCGACGCCGAAACAGAGGAAAAAGGCTTAAATCTCGGTGCGGTCGATTACATTACCAAACCCTTTGCTTCGGCCGTAGTCAAGGCAAGGGTGAGGCATCAATTAAAATTGCAACGCTTGACGACGGCTTTGAGAGAGGCCAATACCCGCCTGACGCAATTAGCAATGAGCGACCCGCTAACCGGCGCGTATAATCGACGCTATTTTTTGGATGCGCTCAACAAAGAGCTCGAGCGCGTGCAAAGATATCGGCATCCCAGCATTTTGATGGTATTCGATATCGATCGATTCAAAAGCATTAACGATAACTATGGACACGACATTGGCGATAAAGTGATCATAGAAATGGTCAAAATCAGTTCTACTATGCTTAGGAAAAACGATACTTTTAGCCGTTTCGGCGGGGAGGAGTTTACGATCTTGTTGCCCGAAACACCATTGGCCGAAGCCTCACAAATCGCGAACCGTTTATGCATGCAAATTGCCCGGACAACAATCGAATCCAGCAATAAAGCCGTTTCGTTTACGGTCAGTTGCGGCGTGACGCAATTGCGCGATGACGATGAGTCGCCGGATACGATATTGAAAAGAGCTGATGTCGCACTCTATCAAGCCAAACAGAGCGGGCGTAACCAAGTGGTCATTGCCGATGCGACAGATCTCTCGGTATCGAATTGATCGTTCAGATATGGCAGGGATTATTCATTGCGATTATGGAGCCTGGGGGCATGAAAAAGCCAGTATCGATTATCTCGGACTACCGTATTCGGCGGTCCTGGTTATGAACCATTTGTCGGTTAGTAATGGCCGGCAATTGGGACTCTCGTTGATGCACGATAACGAACTGGCCTATTGTTCGCGCGTGATTGACGTTTTGGGCGTGTTGAATCGTGATGGTCTTTGATAGATTGCGACCGATAGAAAGCCATGCACTAACTTTGATGGAATAAGCTTGAATTGATCTTATGTGTCGGCGTATAGTCCATTCTTGATAGATTGATGTAAATGACTAACCAAGCAATTTAAAGGTGGTGTTATGGATTTGCTAAAAGAATTAAATAAATTTGCCGATGGGCTGGAGCAGTTGAGGGACGAGATCAAGGTCCAACTCCATTTGGCAAGCCTGGAATCCAAGCAGGAATGGGAGCAGGCCGAAAAACAAAGAGATCATTTTTTAGCCAAGCTAAATGAAATTACCAAGGAAAATAGCAGGAGTAAGGAAGGATTGATCGAAAAAGCGGAAATGATTGGTGAAGAGTTGAAATCTACTTACCAGCGTATTAAAGATAAATTATCCGAGTAATCAATCATAGCTAATAGACTATGGAATTTAGGCGCCGGATCGATCCTTGGCGCGAACACCGGCGCCGATATTTGGCTGCCAACAAGTTAACCTTGCTGTTACAAAATCACTTCTCATTTAAAAGAGAGGGGGGAATTTGATGCTTTGCTTTACATTGGGGCAGATTGAATTGGGCAAAAAACTGTCCAGCATCGGGAGGAGAGCCTAATTCCAGGAATAGCGATTCGAGTTTTAGATCTCCTATTTGTCCTAATGTGGAACCTGTTAGTAGGGTACGAAAATCTTTGCCGCCCATCAATTGATGGGTGAGCGTCAGATAAAGCCGCGATAACTGCTTGTCCCGCACAATGGTATCGAGCAATTTCGGGCCGGCAATCAGATAAATGCTTTTGAGCCCAAGGCTTGCCAATATATTAAGTAAAGGCGCGCCTTCGACCATCTTGTCGGTGCCGAACGATAAAACCGGAAATCCTTGTTCTTGCCAAAAGCGAATGCGTTCCGGTGACGCATTTCTTCCGGTGGCGATATATACTTCGCGCCTTGCTCTCGAACAAAATAGCATTGCCATAAAAGCCGCAAACATGACCGCGCGAAATATAGACCGTTTGTTTTGTTTCCAGCAGACTGCTATGCATGGGAAAATTCAAGCTGGCGCTAGCAATAACGATTGCGGGTTGAACCGTTAATGCGCCTCCATTCGAGCAGATCGTCGTCCG
>SLIO01000276.1 GCA_007135635.1 Methylomicrobium sp.
GCCGTGCTTTCGCGCATAAAAATCATGGCCAAACTGAATATCGCCGAGCGCCGATTGCCGCAAGACGGCCGGATTAAGCTGCAAATGCTGGGCAAAGAATTGGATTTGCGGGTGTCGACGATTCCAACCTTATATGGCGAGAGTGTCGTTATTCGCCTATTGGATAAAGAGGCGACGGTATTGGATTTTAAAGCCCTAGGGTTTGCGGGTAGACAATACGAAAAATTTGTCGAAGTATTAAGTCAGCCGCACGGCATTATTCTGATTACCGGACCTACCGGCAGCGGTAAATCGACAACCTTATATACGGCGCTTAAACAACTGAATACGGCCGAGCGTAAAATCATTACCGTCGAGGATCCGGTCGAATATCAATTGGAAGGCATTAATCAAATTCAAGCCAAGCCACAGATAGGATTGAATTTTGCCGCGGCGCTCCGGTCCATCGTCAGACAAGACCCCGATGTGATCATGATCGGTGAAATGCGCGATATCGAAACCGCTCGAATAGCTGTGCAATCGGCGTTAACCGGACATTTGGTTTTGTCCACTCTGCATACCAACGATGCGGCGGGCGGTGTGACGCGTTTATTGGATATGGGCTTGGAAGAATACCTGCTGAGTTCGACGGTCAACGGAATTTTAGCGCAGCGCTTGGTTAGAAAACTTTGTCCTCATTGTAAAACCGCTTATCCGGTCGATTCGACCTTGGCCGAAGAATTGAAGTTGAGGCATTTTCAACCGGAGGGCGATTTGGTTCTCTATAAAGCAACCGGCTGTCAGGCTTGCAACGGTCTAGGCTATAAAGGGCGGATGTCGATCATCGAGTTTCTGGTGATGACCGATCCCATTCGGCGCTTGATCATGACGCATGCGGAAGCCGGCGAAATACAACGTTTGGCAATAAGCGAGGGAATGCTGACTATGTATGAAGACGGTTTGGTCAAAGCCTTGCAAGGTTTGACCACTTTGGAAGAAATTTTACGCGTGACGACGGAATCCTGATGGCACTCTATGCGTATAAAGCCGTAAACAATAACGGCGAAGTTGAAGACGGTTTGCGTGAAGTCGCCGACGAAGCGGCTTTGATCGCCGAATTGCAAACGGAAGGTTTTATACCGCTTCACGTATCTTTATCCAAAGGCAGAACATTTCTTGGATTGCGATTGGGGGCCAAACAGCTGCGATTATCGCAAAAAGAAGTATTGATGCTGACCGGCGAGCTAGCTACCTTGCTGGATTCCGGACTTCCTCTCGACAAATCACTTTCGGTATTGATCGATCTGACCGAGGAAAATGAAAAATTGAGCAAATTGCTCTCGCGTGTATTGGAAAAAGTCAAAGGCGGAACGTCTCTTGCCGATGCCTTGCAGAGTCAAGCCGGGGTGTTTTCCAAATTTTATCTGAATATGATCCGAGCCGGAGAGGCGGGCGGTAATCTAGGCGGCGTTTTGGTGCGCTTGGCGGACTATCTCGAGCGTTCGCGGGAGCTCAGGGACACGGTTAGCACCGCATTGATATACCCGATTATTTTAATGATCATGTCGTTTGCATCGTTGTTTGTGATGCTAACCTTTGTGGTGCCTCAATTTACCGAAATGTTCGAAAGCGCCGGCCAGGCATTACCGGTACCGACTCAGATTGTCGTAGGTTTGGCCAATTGGCTACAAAGCTATTGGTGGTTATTGTTGGCGATAATTGTATCGGCCTATCTCTATATGAATCATCAACTGTCAGAACCGACGTCTCGTAAGGGGTGGGATGCCCGGTTTCTTAAGATGCCGTTGGTGGGTAACATTTTACTCGCGATGGAAACCGCCAACATTACACGTACACTCGGCACGCTTTTAGGAAACGGCGTATCGATCATCAGCGCCTTGACCATCGTGCGCGAAACCGTGTCGAACTTAACGCTGGTAGATGCGGTCAGAGATGCCGAAGAGCAGCTCAAGCAAGGCCGTCATATGTCCGATGCTTTACTCGACAAGGGCGTTTTACCTAAAATGGCGATGCAAATGATCCGGATGGGAGAGGAGACCGGGCGATTGGAAGAGATGCTGCTGCGTGTTGCGACGATTTACGACAAACAACTTAAAGTATCGATACAGCGTATGCTGGCTCTTTTGGAGCCGGTGTTGATCATAACTTTAGGTTTAATGATTGCCGGTATCATTATTTCAATTTTGTTGGCAATCTTGAGTGTAAACGATTTAGCTTTTTAGGAAAAAAACATGAAACGATTTAGAATAAAAAACGGCGGTTTTACCTTGCTCGAATTACTCGTGGTCTTGGGTATTATCGCGATGCTGGCCGGTGTGGTCGGCCCGCAAGTCATGAAACATATGGGGGCGTCGAAAACCAAGACCGCCATCGTCCAAATCGCCGATCTTTCAGCCGCGCTCGATATGTATAAGCTCGATGTCGGACGTTATCCGACCACTGAACATGGCTTGCAAGCGCTGATCGAAAAACCTAATGACGTGGATCGTTGGAACGGCCCGTACTTACGGAAAAACAGAATTCCGTTGGATCCTTGGCAACAACCCTATTTTTATAAATCGCCTGGCGAACATGGCCGATTCGATTTGTATACGTTCGGTGCCGATCAAAAAGAAGGGGGGGACGGCGAGGATCAAGATATTGTCAGTTGGCAATAACGAGACCTAGTGAGTATTTATTCGGAGACGCCCGCGCTGTTTTCGAAGATAGGCGTGTCTCGCGCGAACCGTGGGTTCACGATGATCGAGCTGGCCGTAGTGCTGTTTATCATGGTGCTGGCCTTTGGCGCGGTCGGCATATCCATTTCCTCCGGTAACGATGCAACGACGATTAAAACGGCGGCGCGAGATATGATTTCGGCTCTGCGTTATGCCAGAGGGCAAGCCTTGATGCTCGGCGAAGAGACGACCGTGACGATCGATTTCGGCGACAACACCTATTATATTAGTACGCGCGATAAGGTTTACCAGATTCCCCAAAATATCCAAGTCAGGCTTGTGACAGCGGAAAGCGAGTACAGTCAGGATGGTCGGGCTAGTGTTCGTTTTTTCGGAGACGGTTCTTCAACCGGCGGACGGCTGACGATGGAATTGGATCAATGGGTGTGGCGCATCGAAATCAATTGGTTAACCGGATTGATCGACCTGACCGATGCCTAAGGAATATGTACAAAATAACTTCCCGAAACAGTAAGCTTTGTGGAGATTCTGCAGCAATTCCCAATTTTGAGATCAAAAAGGGTGCGGGGTATGCTTGGTGGCATATCCCTGCCGCCGAGATCTGCCAATCGAGCCGCCGAACCCCCTTCCGATATTTGATGAAGTTATTTCATGCTCGTTTCTAAACAGCAAGGTTTCTCATTGATGGAAATTCTTGTGGCCTTCGCGATCATGGCGCTGGCCTTGGGGGTTTTGCTCCGGATTTTCTCGGGCGGCATCAATACCGCAATCGTTGCCGACGATTATTCGTCGGCCGTGCAAATCGCGGAGTCTTTAATGGCGCGAGCGGGCGTGGAAACGCCGCTGCAAGCCAGCCAATTTTCAGGTACGGAATTCGATCGTTATGAATGGCTAGTTATCATCCGGCCGGCCGATTTTCAACTGCAACCTTCCGGTAATCAAAACGAATTGCCGCTGTTGTATCGCATCGATGTTAGGGTTAGTTGGTCCGAAGAAGGTGCCGAACCGCGCGTTTTCCAATTGAAAACGCTGCGTTTAGGGCAGGCGGAAGCCGCAAATAGTCGATAGCCGCCCATGTCTAAAACTCATTACACATCGAATAAGCAAACCGGTTTTACGCTAATAGAAATCATGCTGGCCATGACCTTATTGAGCGTCATGATGGTCTTACTATTCGGCACGCTCAGAATCAGCGCGCAAAGCTGGGAAGCGGGTGAGGGTAAAGTCGCTCAGGTCGGCGAAGCGGCTCTGGTCTATCAATTTTTTCGCCGGCATTTGGGTGTCACGCAACCGTTGTGGCAAGACTTTAATCCCGAACTGGAACAAGCATTCTCGTTTGTCGGCAGGTCCGATGCCCTTCAATTCGTATCCCCGCTGCCGGCTAGTGCAGCCCGTCCCGGCTTGCAACTGTTTACCGTGTATTTACGGCAAATGGGTGGCGGTAAGTGGTTGACTGTTTCGGTTCAACCCTTCTTTCCGGTCGCGGAGGGGCAAGCAGCGCAGGATGAAGGTGTCGTAATTCTTAAGCATGTGAACTCTTTCCAGGTCAGTTATTTCGGCATGGATCCGCTCTCCGGAACGAGCGGATGGCAGGATGAATGGGTCGACAGAGAAGCCTTACCGCGTTTGGTCAAAATCAGGATTGTTCGCGACAACGAATTGTATTGGCCGGATATGTTTATCGCTATTAGAGCCGCAGCGGATACCGCCGATCCCGAATTTTCGGGCGGCATTGAGCAGGGGTTCGATTAATGCGGCAAAAGGGTTTGGCATTGGTGTTGGTGCTTTGGGTGCTGACGTTGTTAACGATCATGGCCGGAAGTTTTGCGCTGAGTATGCGCCGGGAATCGTCTATAATGTTTGGCATGAAGACTAGGGCCGAGGCCCAAGCTTTCGCGGAGGCAGGCATTGCAGTGGCGGAATTAATGATGTTGGAAGAAGACCCGTTAAAACGCTGGGATGCCGACGGTCAAATTTATGAATTTAGTTTCGATGAGGCCGTGATTCGAGTCCGCATTCTTGCGGAAAACGGCAAGGTCGACATCAATCGAGCGGAATTGGAATTATTACTCAAGCTATTGAGCCATGCACCGATAGAAGTCGGTTTGCAATCGAGAGTCGCCAACGCGATTATCGATTGGCGCGATCAGGATGACGAGACGCGAGAAGACGGCGCCGAGAAAAAAGAATATCAAGCGGCCGGCTTGAGATATGGCCCCCGTAACCAGGCATTCCAGTCGCTTGAAGAATTGCAAATGGTTTTAGGCGTGGATGCCGAACTCTACGACTGGCTAGAGCCTTTTATCACGATCGATTCAGGTCAAGCGAATGTCGATCTAGACAAAGCCTCGGCGGAATTGCGATATATGCTGGAAAGCGAGGACGACTTTGCCGTCAAGCCGATAACGGGCAAATCCGATGCTGAGAATGCCGTTCCTACGGTTAGATCTTTTTCGCCGACTGAGCAGGGCGGCGACATGCCGGGAGAATTCGAAATGCAGGACGACGACCAAGCGCAGCCCGGGACGCCGGCAAGCGGCGCGTTGACTATCGTTTCGGAGGCCATGGTCGGTGAGGGTATTACGGCGGGTATTAAGGTTTTGGTTAGGCGGTCGGATACCCCGGGCGATCTTTTCTCGGTGGCTCGGTGGCAACCGATACATTCCAAAGTCCACTCTTTATTCGCCTATGAAATGGAACATTATTGATGTGAGCCAAGCGCCGTGGCTTGCCTAGTTCACGGTCAAAACATGTAGGACTGGCTTACAAACCCCGTATAGCAAGAAACGTTTCGGCCAACGTTGCAAAACCGGCTCGCCAAGGCCGTAGGGTGCGCATCGCGCACCTTTCCACGGTGCCGAGCCTGACGATAAGTCCCGACCCAGGTGCGCGATGCGCACCCTACGATTGATGGATGCCGAGCCAAAGCTCGTGTAACGGAAAAGACGCAAAATAACTTCCCCCTTTGAAAAAGGGGGATTGAGGGGGATTTATTTAAAAACCCAGTCCCGCCAGAGATTGGCGGAATCCAGTGCCACGGATGGCAAAGCAGGGCTTCATTACTGCGGGACGGTTTTATTTAACCGGTCCTGCCAAGGCCGTAGGGTGCGCATCGCGCACCTTTCCACGGTACCGAGCCTGACGATAAGTCCCGACCCAGGTGCGCGATACGCACCCTACGATTGATGGATGCCGAGCCAAAGCTCGTGTAACGGAAAAGACGCATTCTTGTCATCTTTACCTTATAACCTTAGCCGTTTATGTAATACGGACAAATCGACTTTCATGAGACAATTCACCAATCTTACGTTTAATGAAAACTCGTATATTTATCCACTGAAACTCAACTAGAAACAAAACATGACCAATGCCAAATCTTGATGCGAACATTGATCTGGATGTAAAAAAGTTTTTTCGTTGGTGGGGAAGCGAGCTTTCTCATTTATTGCCCGAAGAGATCAAGAAAATTCTTGATCAACAACAAAGTAAACTGATTTTACGGCCTCATGCCTCCACATTCTCGTTAACCTATGAAGTCGGCGAAGCCTGCGAAAACCTTGGCGAATTTCCAAGGGATGCGGCGGGTATCGAGGCGATCAAGAAAATTTTGGCGAAAGACCCGCGCTACGAGAAAACCCAATTCATCGTGCGGCTTGCGTCTTCCGATGCGATTAGCAAGGAACTGACCTTTCCGATTGCCGCCGCGGAAAATTTACAACAAGTGATTGCTTACGAAATCGATCGCCTAACCCCGTTCAACAAAGATCAAGTTTATTTTTCGGTCAAACTGGTCGAAAAAAACAAACAGACCGGCATCGTGCGCCTCATTTTGGTATTGACGCCAAAAGACAAATTGGATGCCCTAATGGATGAATTGATGGCATTGACGCTGCATCCGTCGCTAATCGACTACGAACCGGTGAGCAATCAACCGAAATCGGACGTCTCCCATTACAATCTCTTGCCGGCACATCGCCGGGAAAACAAAATACCTTGGCACAGCTATGTGCACGGCGGTTTGGCAGCGTTGTTTTTTTTACTGCTAACCGTAGCGATGGTCTTGCCGGTATGGCTGGAAAGCCGCGCCGTGGCCGCTCTCAGAGATGACATTGCGGTTATCGAAAAAGAAGCGAGAGCCGTTGAAAACATTCAAGCCGAAATCGATGCCGTTATTGTGCGAGCGCAACAACTGATCGCCAAAAAACAGCAGTCGCCTGCCATCGTCGATATATTGAATACCCTCAGCGAATTGATAAAAGACGATACCTGGCTCAATTATTTGCGTTTTAACGAAGGTCGGCTACAGTTTCAAGGCCAATCGCCTGCTGCATCGGCGCTCATCTCAAAATTGGAAGAGTCGAAGTTATTTGACAATGCCCGCTTTGTATCGCCGGTCACCCGGGATAGGCTGAGTGGTTTAGAGCGTTTTCAGTTGTCCGTGGATATCAAACCTAGGAGCGGTGATGACGCTACTCGATAAATACCCGCCGCAACGCCTTGTAGCTATAGGCTTGTTGATTGCGGTCGTATTGTTGGTGATCGGCTTTCTGGTGGTGCCCTTGATCAATGCGGCTTTGGACTTGCGCGAAGAAAAACACGAGCTACTGTTTCGTTTGGATCGCTATCAACGGATAACCGATAGAAAAGAAGCAGTGACGGCCAATGTCGAAAAAATCAAGCAGGCCAATGCCGCACAAAGTTTTTTCAGCCGGCACAAATCGGAGGCCTTGGCTTCCGCGGAATTACAACAGTCGGCCAGAGCCGCGATTACCAACGCCGGAGCAGAATTAATCAGTACTCAGGTGTTGCCGAGCAAAACCGAAGGCCAATATATCCGGATAGCGATAAAGATTAGAATGAACGGCGATATGGAAGCGTTCCGTTCGGTTTTGCTGCAGCTCGAATCGGCCGTGCCTTTCATCATGATCGATGATCTCGATATTCGTCCCGAGCGAGGTATTCGCAATCGAATAACCCGAAAGATCGAGCCCAGTAATAAGATGAATATCAGTTTTCAAGCTTCCGGTTTCATGAGTAAAGAGTCATGATTAATCCGGCATTAGTCAAATTACTGGGCGGTGCCTGTGCGGTTTTAATGGTTATTATTGCCGGGGAATGGTGGTATTGGGGGCAGGCGAACGGCATACCGGCCGGCGAAGCCCATTCGCTGTCGACAGACTATGAAGCATTGGCGTTTCCGCAATTTCAAAGCGATCGACCGAGTGAAGACCGATATAACGATTTAGTCAGTCGCCCGCTATTTATCGAAGGTCGGCGCCCGGCACCCGAACCGGATCCGGAAAGAGCGTCGGAAACAAGTTCGGAAACCTTGGATTGGGAGTTGACCGGTATCTATACGGTTCAGCAAAAGCCTCATGTATTGTTACGCCGAATCAAGCCGCTGCCCGATCAAAAAAGCCATAAAAAACTGCCCATGGACGAAGAGGTCGACGGTTGGCGATTGGTTGAAGTATTGCCGGATAAAGCAATACTGGATCGTGGCGGAGAAAGAAAAGAATTGATTTTGAGAAAACCGAAACAAAAGGAATTGCCCCCCGGAAGGCGGCCGCCGAGAGCCCCGGCAGTGCCGCAAGCTCCGGCTATTCCCGTTTCTCCGCCTCCATCGCCGGAAGAGCCTTTTAGTGACCCCAATTCTGCAATGACAATACACTATGAATAAAGCAAGCAAAATCCATACTGCCGTTTTGGCAGTGCTAACCCTATCAGTCGGAGGGTGCGAGCTATTGGGTGCTCAGGCCCGGCAAAAGTTGACCTTGGCGCAGCCTAAGGTCGACGACCTCGAGGCGCACCAAAAGTTCTTCGAACAATTGGGGGAAGAAACCGAAATAGAAGATAAAGACAAGCTGCACCCCGAAATCTTTCCCGGCACGGGACTGCCGGTCGGCGATGTGGCCAGACGCGCCGGTCCGCCCGTAGGTCAGGGGTCTTACAGTTTGAATTTCGACGAAGCCGATCTCGGCGAGGTCGCCAAAGTCATCATCGGCGACATTTTGGGTAAGAATTATGTATTGAGCCCTAAAGTCGCCGGCAAAGTAACCTTGCAAACCACCCAGCCCTTGACCCGCGAACAAGTGCTGCCGACGCTGGAAATGTTGTTGAGCATGAATAGTGCGGCCTTGGTCCAAGGCGAAGGCGGCGTTTACCATATTGAACCGGCAAACGAAGCACTCTACACCTCGGCGCTGTCGCTGGCCGACCGGCGCGGACGCGTCTTACCGTCCGGCTACCAAGTCAGCGTTATTCCGGTTAGGAATGTCGGCGTCGACAATATCGTCGAAATACTCAAGCCGTTGTTGCAAGAAAAAACCTTGCTGCATTCCGACCCATCCAGAAACCTGTTACTGGCGGGCGGTACCGCGGCCGAGTTGCTGCGCGTACAAGAGATCGTCGGGATTTTCGATGTCGACATGATGCGCGGCCGGTCGTTCGCGTTGTTTCCGTTGACGCATGTCGACCCGCCGACCTTGATTGAGGAGCTGGAACAAGTTTTCGATAAAAAAGCCAAGGAGGAAGGGGGGCAATTTTTCCGCTTCATCGCGATCGAGCGCATGAATGCGATTCTGGCGATCACGCATCAATCGCGTTATCTGAGCGACATCGAAAATTGGATCATCCGGCTAGACCGGGCGCAGTCGGCGACCGGCGGCGGCGTCAATGTCTATAAAGTACAGCATGTCGATGCGGTGCAATTGGCCGCGACCCTGAGCGAAATCTACGGCGTCCCGGTTTCCCAAGCCGGGATGGGGCAGGCTTCGGTCGCGCCCGGACGGCGAGCGGTCGAAGTCACCAGTCGTCCTCAGCAAGGTGGCGGCTTAGGTGGCTTAGGCGGGCAGATTCGCCAAGTACAACGTCCGATGCAAACGCCCGGCATGGCCGCAGGTACCGGCGTTAAGGTCAAGGGCGTCGAGGATGTGCGCATAATCCCCGACGAGATCAATAACTCGCTCGTGATCGTCGCGACCGCCCAGGAATACAACGTAATCAAGGGCGTGATCAAACAATTGGACGTGATGCCGTTGCAGGTCTTGATTGATGCGACGATTGTGGATGTGACGCTAACTAATGAGTTGAAATATGGCATGCAATGGTTTTTTCAGCATAACAGTGGCGGTCAACACGATATTAGCGGGGGAGGTGTGGATGTTGTACAAAACCTTGCCGCAATCGCAGCAGGTACAGTATCCGGGGGATTTGGCTATTCGTTTGTAGCTAGCGATGTGCGCGCTATCTTATATGCCGAATCGACAAAAGATAATCTAAATGTGATCTCATCACCTTCCTTGATGGTGCTCAATAATCATGAAGCGTCTATTCAAGTCGGTGATGAAATTTCGCTTTCTACAGGGCAAACGACTCCATTGACAGGAGGGGTCGAGGGTACTGGTTTGTTGCAAACGAGTCAGCTACAGCAGCGTCAAACAGGTGTGAAATTAAAGGTCAAACCTAGGGTTAATGCGGGCGGCCTAGTGATAATGGAGATTGAACAGAGCGTTGAGGATGTTGAAGCGGGGACAGCAGTTGAAGGCCGGAATCCAACGATTCTCACAAGAGAAATCATGAGCTCAGTCGCGGTGCAAAGCGGTGAGACCATTGTATTGGGTGGTTTGATTAGAGAAAACAACGATTATAATAGAGCCGGTGTTCCATGGTTTCATGAATTGCCGCTAATTGGGCCTTTGTTCGGTAGTACATTTTCTCGAAACCGTAAAACTGAATTAGTTGTATTGTTGACACCAAGAGTCGTTACCGGTCGTCAAGATGCCCGCTTGGTCACCGAAGAATTCAAACGCAAACTGACCGGCATCTTCCACGTCGAACCGAC
>SLIO01000232.1 GCA_007135635.1 Methylomicrobium sp.
AAGTATCTTTTAGGCTTGCCGAACAAGCACACTTCGTAGCAACCATTCAGTTGCTTCAGTACTGATAGGTAAGATCAGCCTCGTACACACCATCCATGCTATTTTTGACGAGCTATGGGGTCAATAAGTTATCAAATAGCCCTATATTTTATATAGAGCCTAAAAAATTGGTGCTGCACAGTAAGCATTCAGACCCCGTTGGCAAATTACCGCAATTCAGGCGTAATTGTTGGCCTCCCCCTCTGAAAAAGGGGGATTGAGGGGGGATTAATTTAAAAAATCTCCCCTAACCCCTCTTTTTCAAAGAAGGGGACTGAGCATTTTACGCTGCCCAAGCCCCTGTTCCATTCTTTAATTCAGCTTTTCCAGATACTGAATCACAAATTGTAGGGTTCGATTGCCCCGGTATTCATTGATATCCATCTTGTAGGCAGCATGGATCGTTCGAACCCCCTGCCATTGTTCGGGCTTTTCAACAAAGAACGCAATTGCGTCGATCAACTGCTTGTTTTCGGCCTGACGCAACACCAGTTTTAAATGATGCTGCCCGACGATGCGGGCCTGAATCACTTCGAATACCCCATCGAAAACCGGCTCCGGAAACTCTTGACCCCAAGTGCCCGAACGTTCCAATAACTCGGCGAACTCCAGCGTCAACTCGTTTTCTGACAATTCGCCGTCGGAATACACCTTCTGATCCAGGTCCATATTCGCAATACGCCGACCGACCATTTCATCGAAGGCCAACGCAAAAGGCGGATAATCATGCATCTGTATGCTCATCCCCGCTGCCATCGCGTGGCCACCGAATTTACTGAGAATATTGGGGTGAATGGCGGCAATGTCACTGAGAACATCGCGAATATGCACACCCGGAATCGAGCGCGCCGAACCTTTGATTTCGCCATTGCCGGCCGGTGCGAAAGCCACCACCGGTCGATGCAACCTATCCTTGATTCTTGACGCCAAAATACCGATCACGCCTTGATGCCAGTTTTCATCGAACAAACACACGCCGGCCGGTAGATGTTTCTCATCCAAGGCTTTCATTTCGTTCAACAGGCTCATCGCTTGGATCTTCATCTGACCTTCGATGTCGCGGCGATCCTTATTCATCTCATCAAGTTGTTGCGCGATATCCCTGGCCAGTTGAACATCATCGGTCAACAAACACTGAATGCCCAGCGCCATATCATCCATACGCCCGGCAGCGTTGAGTCTTGGTCCCAACGCAAAGCCCAAGTCGGATGAAGAGAGATTTTGGTGATTACGCCCCGATACTTCGATCAAAGCCAGTATTCCCGGGTGACAACGGCCCGAGCGGATTCGCTGCAAACCTTGATGAATCAAGATTCGATTGACCTGGTCGAGCGGCACGACATCGGCGACCGAGCCCAACGCAACCAAATCCAGTAATTGCGCCAAATTCGGCTCGGGTATGGCTTGTTGTTGAAACCATTCGATTTCACGAAGACGACTTCTCAGTGCGGTTAGCACATAAAACATCACACCGACACCAGCCAATGCTCGGCTAGGAAACAATTCGTCCGGCAAATTAGGATTGACGATAGCATTGGCCTCAGGCAATGACTCGCCGGGTAAATGGTGATCGGTCACCAAAACTTTAATTCCCAGTGCCTTAGCCGCAGCAACGCCGGCTATGCTCGATATGCCGTTATCAACCGTGATGATCAAATCAGGCTCTTGGAGCTTGACCAACTCGACAATCTCCGGCGTCAGACCATAGCCGTATTCGAAACGATTCGGCACGATGAAGTCGACATTGACCGCACCAAACATACGCAAGCCTCTGACGGCAAGGGCACAACTGGTTGCGCCATCGGCATCGAAATCGGCCACAATGGTGATTCGCTGTTGCTGACTTAGCGCTTCTATTAAATGAGCGATCATGTCCTTCATCCCGGACAGCAGCCACGGCGAAGGCAATCCGGCCAACGAACGGTCCAATTCATCCGCAGATTTAATACCCCGGCTTAGAAATATGCGCTGCAAAACCGGGTGCATATCACCCAAATCCAGCTTCTTCTTAACCGGCGGACGGGGAATAATAGTTTTTTTTACGCCTTGGGAATACATAGGGGTAAGGTGCAAGGAGAAAGGATCAAGGAACAAGGGGCGAGTTGGAAATTGCCCAACCCAGATTTGTTGGTATAACCGTCAACTACATGACTGTCTTACCAGATGGCACGACAAAGCTGCTCTCAAAACCTCGCTTTTTGGCACTACCGGTCTATTTGTATTTATCGATAACGGCGATCGCTGAGAGAGGGAATCATAAAATCCTCAGATTTTATACAAAGGCTATGAAGATATTAGGTGATTTCCATACCCTAAAACGCTAACAAGCAGTTTTTATGTAACCATTCAGTCCCCGGCAATTATCGTTCCCACGCTCTGCGTGGGAATGCCTGAGTACCGCTCCAGCGGTACGAGACGCTAGAGCGTCTCGGTCTTCATTCCCACGCGGGAGCGTGGGAATGATAAGGGGGATCTGAATAATTACGTTTATAGACTATCGAGTATCGCTTTCTTGACTGCGTCTAAATCGGCTTCGATCGTAACCGGATGCGCGTCTTTACATTGCTTGATCGCTATATCGGGATCCTTGATGCCGTTGCCGGTCAATGTACAAACGATCGTACTGCCTTCGGGAATATTGCCCAACTCAATGTCATGCAGCGCGCCGGCCAGCGACGCTGCCGAAGCCGGCTCACAAAAAATACCTTCATTCGAACTCAATAATTTTTGCGCGGCCAAAATTTGCTCGTCGGTCATCGCGGCAAACCAACCTTCGGATTCACGTTGCGCGGTCCAGGCCAAATCCCAGGACTGCGGTCGTCCGATACGTATCGCGGTGGCGACAGTTTCGGGATGATCGATCATTTCCCTGGCGATGAACGGTGCGGCACCTGCCGCCTGATAACCGCACATGACGGGACGCTTCTTCGTCACAGCTTTCAGCGATCCGATATCGGTCGAATATTCCTTATAGCCTTTCCAATAGGCCGAAATATTACCGGCATTACCGACCGGCAAACAATGATAGTCAGGCGCAGTGCCCAGTTCATCGATGATTTCGAATGCAGCGGTTTTTTGCCCTTCGAGGCGGAACGGATTGATCGAATTGACGATCGAAACCGGCGCATAATCTACGATTTCCTTGACCAAGGCCATGCCCTGATCAAAATTACCGTTAATCTGAATGATCTTAGCACCGTACATCAAAGTTTGCGCTAATTTACCCAGCGCGATTTTGCCTTCCGGAATCAGCACGAAGGCTTTGATGCCGGCGCGTACCGCATAGGCCGCCGCCGATGCCGAAGTATTGCCGGTCGAGGCGCAGATAATAGCCTGACTGCCTTCATCGACCGCTTTGGTCACAGCCATCGTCATACCCCGATCCTTAAACGAGCCGGTCGGATTCAAGCCTTCGAATTTAACATAAATATCGACATCTTTACCGATCAATCTTGGAATGTTTTGTAACTGTATCAAAGGTGTATTGCCTTCACCAAGGCTAATCAGCCGGGTGTGATCGGCGACCGGCAGACGATCTCTATAGGTTTCGATTAGACCGGTATAGCGTTTACGAATTGTCATTATGTTTTATCCCAGAGTTTCCAAACGAATGCGGCACACTTTGCCAGTCACGGTCGTCAATTGTTCGATCACGGTAATCGCTGCATTCATTTCCGATTCCAATGTATTTTGAGTCAACATGATAATCGGCACCGATTTTTCGTTTTCATGCGGTTCTTTTTGAATAATCGCTTCGATACTAATGTCGTGCAAAGCCAAGATGCGAGTAATGTCGGCTAATACACCCGGCCTATCCTCGGCATTCAGCCGTAAATAATAAGCCGTATTAATTTGCTCGGCCGAAAGCATCGGAATATCGACTAACGCGTTCGGTTGAAAGGCCAAGTGCGGCACGCGGTTTTCGGGATCGCTCGTCATTGCCCGAACGACATCAATGACATCGGCAACAACCGAAGAAGCCGTCGGTTCGGCGCCTGCACCTGCGCCATAATATAAGGTCGGCCCAACCGCATCGCCTTTAACCAATATCGCATTCATCACACCATCGACATTGGCGATTAATCTACGTGCCGGTATCAAGGTCGGATGAACGCGCAGTTCGATGCCTTCGGAAGTTTTCCGAGCGATGCCTAGATGCTTGATGCGATAGCCCAATGCTTCTGCATAATCGACATCGTCGCGAGTAATTTGTGTGATGCCTTCGGTATAGACCTTATCGAATTGCAAGGGAATACCAAACGCGATTGAAGCCAGAATAGTCAATTTATGCGCCGCATCAATCCCTTCAACGTCGAAAGTCGGATCGGCCTCGGCATAACCCAATGCCTGAGCTTCGGCCAAGACATCGGCGAAATCACGTCCTTTGTCATGCATTTCGGTCAGGATAAAATTGCCGGTACCATTAATGATTCCCGCCACCCACTCGATTTGATTGCCGCTCAAGCCTTCTCGAATCGCCTTGATGATCGGAATTCCGCCGGCAACGGCGGCTTCGAACGCAACCATGACACCTTTGGCACTGGCTTTCTCAAAAATTTCATTCCCGTGCAGCGCAATCAAGGCTTTATTTGCAGTCACGACATGCTTACCGTTTTCGATCGCTTTAAGCACTAAATCTTTCGCAATCGTTTCACCGCCGATCAACTCCAAAACGATTTCAATCTCCGGGTCGTTGACGATCTCATAAGGATCGGTCGTCAACGCGATGCCTTGCGTATCGCAAATACGGCTTCGCTCAAGATCGCGAGTACTGGCACGCGTTATGGTAATTTCACGCCCTGCCCGGCGCGCAATTTCCGCAGCGTTGCGTTTCAAGACATTGACGGTTCCGCCGCCGACGGTACCTAGACCTAAGACCCCAACTTTGACCGGCTTCAAATTCGACTCCTGCTAATTTTCCATAACCCGAAAAAATCGAGCATTATACAACTTTGTCTTTCTTGAGCATATTTCGAATGCCACGAATCGCTTGCCGGGTTCTGTGTTCATTTTCGATCAAACCGAAACGAACGTGATCGTCTCCATACTGTCCGAAACCGATACCCGGGGACACTGCTACTTTCGCATCGGCGAGCAATTTTTTCGAAAATTCGAGCGAGCCCATTTCTTTATAAGCTTCGGGAATCGGCGCCCAAACAAACATCGTCGCTTTCGGCTTCGGCACCGGCCATCCGGAGGCCGTCAAGCCTTCGCATAATACATCGCGCCTTTTCCGGTACATCTCGGCAATCTCGGCCAGGCAATCTTGCGGCCCTTCCAGCGCGGTGATCGCAGCAATCTGAATCGGCGTAAACGTGCCGTAATCGAGATAAGATTTGATACGTGCCAACGCCGCAACCAAATCTTTATTTCCGCACATGAAACCAACCCGCCAGCCGGGCATATTGTAACTCTTCGATAATGAGAAAAATTCGACCGCGATATCGGTAGCACCTTTGACTTGGAGTATCGATGGCGCCTTATACCCGTCGAACACGATATCGGCATAGGCAATATCTTGTACCACCCAAATATTGTGTTCCTTCGCCACTTCGACGATTTTTTCGAAAAATTCCAGTTCGACGCATTGTGTGGTCGGGTTACCCGGAAAATTAAGAATCAACATTTTCGGCTTCGGCCATGAATCGACGATAGCTTTATGCAGTTCTTCGAAAAAATCCACACCGGCAACCAACGGCACATGACGAATATCAGCACCGGCGATCACAACACCATAAGGATGAATAGGATAGGCTGGATTAGGCACCAGCACGACATCACCCGGACCTAGTGTAGCCAAAGCCAAATGCGCCAAGCCTTCCTTCGAACCGATCGTGACGATCGCTTCGGTATCCGGATCCAAATCGACATCGAAGCGGTTTTTATACCAAGTGCAAATCGCTCTTCGTAAACGAGGGATACCCTTGGAGACAGAATAACGGTGAGTGTCCTCTCTCTGAGCAGCCTCGACCAGCTTTTTGACGATATGATCGGGCGTCGGCTGATCGGGGTTACCCATCCCAAAGTCGATAATATCTTCACCGGCCGCTCGGGCTTTCGCTTTTAGCTCGTTGACAATATTGAAAACATAGGGAGGCAAGCGACTGATTCTATGAAATTGTTCCATTTGCGGCTCTGAAGAAAGATTTGTGAGTCGGTAAGTTTAAAAAACCGTCTAAAGTACTGTTAATTAAGGGCTCTGTCAATTAAACATCAGAGGAAAGATGAAAGATGGCTGTTGACCTTCCAGCGCGATGGCGATATCACGCAACCGCCGGAACTGAAGGAAACGTTGCGCGTACCAAAGCCGTACCCGCCAATATTAGCCAAAGTCCTTAGGGTTTAACCTGGGTTAGGTACGCGCAGCGTACCCAATCCTCTTTCATCTTTCACCTTCCCCCTAAAACCTCTTCCACGCGTTTTAAATCATCCTCGGTATCGACACCAGCCTCCGGTGTTTTAGCGACGGTTTTAACGAGGACCGACTCGCCGTGCCAGAGGATTCGAAGCTGCTCCAATGACTCGACCGTCTCAAGCGGTGAGGCTTCCCAGCCGCAATAACGCTGCAAGAAATCGACACGGTATGCATACATGCCGATATGGCGTAAATAATCGATTTTTTCGGAAAGATAGGCGCCCTGTCGGCTGAAATGCTCACGGTCCCACGGAATCGGCGCACGGCTGAAATAAAGCGCATAACCGTCCTTATTCAGCACCGTTTTGACCGAGTTGGGATTGAAGATTTCATCCGAATCGGTAATGCGTGCCGCCAGCGTTGCGATACCCGCACGATGCTGGCCGGCCAATACTTCGGCAACATCACGGATATAATCCGGCGGAATTAATGGTTCGTCGCCTTGCAGATTGACGATAATCGTATCATCGCTCCATCCGCATAGTTCGGCGACTTCCGCGATGCGTTCGGTGCCGCTTTGATGATCTTCGCGCGTCATCACGGCTTGAATACCGAGTTCCAACACTTTATCCAAAATTCGCCTGTCATCGGTCGCAACGACGATTTCTTCGGCATTAGCTTCCCTCGCCCGTTCGCAGACGTGTACGATCATCGGTTTTCCGGCGATGGCCAGCAACGGCTTGCCCGGCAGCCGAGTCGACCCGAAGCGGGCCGGAATCACGACTTTGAACGGAATACTCATTTACGTAAGGCTTCGGCTTCTTCTTGACTCAATTCACGAGCTTCGTCTTCGAGCATTACCGGAATGCCGTCGCGTATTGGGAACGCCAAGCGATCTGCGATAGAAATCAGCTCCTGTTTGTCTTTGTCATAGATCAACGGCCCTTTGCTGACCGGACTAACCAGAATTTCAAGTAATTTTGTGTCCATCGTTCTTTTCTCTCAATAAGATTAATAATCGATTCGTAAAGGCCGGTTCCAGATGGGCCGTCACCGGCACATACCAATGCGTATCGCGCGCAAAACCGAAGCACTTGACGGCGTCTTTCTCGGTCATCAGTACCGGCTTTTCGCCAAATTCTATATCGCTGGCTTGATAGGAATGATGATCGGGGAATTTATGATTGATGCATTGCAAGCCGGCAGCGTCCAACTTGTTGAAAAAACGGTCGGGATTGCCGATTCCGGCTAGTGCGTGACAATCCAAATCGGTAAAATCTAGCAAAGACTTGGATGCACCGGTTACCAAGTTGATTGCCGTTTCGCCTTTAAGCCTCATCGAAAAACGCTTGTCTTCGGTTTTTGTTCCGTTCTCGATAATAAAGTCGACTTCCGCCAAGCGTTCGACGGGCTCTCTCAACGGCCCGGCCGGCAGACAATAACCATTACCGAACTGTCTATCGCCGTCGACGACCGCAATTTCGATATCGCGTCCCAATTTATAATGCTGCAGACCGTCGTCCGATAATATGACATCGCAGCCTTCTTGCTCCAGCAAAAAGCGCCCGGCTTCAAAACGGTTAACGCCAACTGCGACCGGACAATCGGCGTGCTTGGACAATAACAAAGGTTCATCGCCAACCATAGCGGCATTGTCGGAAGGGTCAACCTTGACCGGAGTGTCTTGGACTTTACCGCCGTATCCACGACTGATGACGCCAGGCCTATAACCGTTCTGTTTCAAAAGCCTAGCCAACGCGATAATCAACGGCGTTTTACCGGTACCGCCGACGCTGATATTGCCGACGATGATAACAGGAACCGGTAGACGCCGGATTTTCAAACATCCTGCTCGATAAAGACTGCGCCTGAGTTTGACGACTCCTTGAAAAAACCAACTCAACGGTAATAAACACTTAGCGGGAAACCGGCCTTGATACCAAACGGCATCGAGCGATAACCAGCCGTTCATTTATTCGCCACTGGGTTTTATTGCCGCAAAGGTAATGTGTTTGAAACCAATCTGTCCTGCAATATCCAAAGCCATTACGACAGACTTATGCGGCGTTTTACCGTCGGCACTGATAACAAACGGAATCGAACGCGATGAACCGGCGAGTTTGAGCAATTCCTGTTTGAGCGTCTTTTTTTCTTGATTGACCAATTGATAAGGCAAGCCATCTTCGCCGGTCAGATAATACACGCCCTCTGAATCGATACTCAACTCGATTTGCCTGAGTTTTCTTTCGGGTTCGCTACCTTCGGCTTCCGGCAAGTCAATATTCAATACGGTTTCCCGGTTGAAGGTCGTTGTCACCATAAAGAAAATCAACAATAAAAAGACCACGTCGATCATCGGCGTAATACTGATTTCGAGCTTTTCTCTTTTTTCACGATGAAAATCCATCAGGCTTCCTCACGTTCTCCGTGCAACACATCAATTAAGCGTAACGCTTCCTCTTCCATATTTAAAACATATTCATCAACCAAGCGCTCGAAATAACGGTGAAAAATCAGGCTTGGAATCGCGACGGTCAAGCCGGCCGCGGTCGTAATCAATGCCTCGGAAATACCCCCTGCCAATATCGTAGGATCGCCGACACCATGCATCATGATGGCCGTAAATACTTTGATCATACCGACTACGGTTCCCAAAAGGCCCAACAATGGCGTGATCGAGGCAATCGTACCCAACGTATTCAGAAATTTTTCCAAGTCGTGAACGATTTGCCGCCCCACTTCCTCAATACTAGTGCGCATGATATCCCGGCCGTGACGGCTATTGGCAAGCCCCGCTGCCAAAACCGCACCCAACGGCGAACTCATTTTAAGGCTGCGCAACGATGAAGCATCGAGTTTACCTTCTCGAGATAATTTCCATATCTGAGGAACCAGATCGGGCGGCAAAATTTTATTTTTGCGTAACGTCCAAAAACGCTCGGCAATGATCGCCATCGCCCCGATGGAGCACAAAATAATTGGCAGCATTAACCAGCCGCCGCTTTTAATCAAATCGAACACTATTTTTACCTATGTTTATAAAACTTAAGACAAAATATACCGTTTCAGCCAAATAAGCCGGAATGACGCTTTCGATAACCCGGCTTCCCACTTAAAGCGGGACAAAAGCACTAAGGATTAACCGTTCGCCCTGAGCCTGTCGAAGGGTGGATGGTTAATCCGCCTATGGTCGACAGGCTTACCACGAACGGATTAACCTTAAACTGTCCCGCGTTAAGTGAGTAGACTAACTAATTTAAACAAATCCCGCTTGCTTAGCATTGTCACGGCCCACCCAAACGTAGGCAAACAGCAACGCAGTACCACAACAAACTGCGGCAATGCTATAAACGAAGTGAGCCCCTTGCGAATCCCAAAAATAACCACTGTAGAGACTGCCCAGCATGCCACCTAGGCCGAAACTGACGCTGCTATAAAGCGCTTGTCCTTTGCCTTGATGACGGTGGCCGAAATAATAATCGACCAGATGAATCGCCGCCACATGCGTTGCCCCGAAAGTCGCGGCATGAAGCACTTGCGCGAATATCAATATCGGCAAATTCTCTGCACACCAAGCAATCAACAACCAGCGAGCAATACTTAATACGATGCTGGCCAGTAAAATACGTCTTAGCGAATACTTTACCAACAGTCTTCGCATAAACACAAACAGCACGATTTCGGCAAAAACGCCCAACGACCACAACATCCCGGTCGTCGTTCCCGAATAATCGTGCTGATTCAAAAAAATCGAATAAAACACATAATAAGGACCGTGCGCGATTTGCAATAACATGTAGACGAAAAAAAACGCCCACACTTCAGGCTTTTTTAAAATTCTTCCAATAGCGACGCCATCCCTAACTTGTTGGGAGGCATAAGCTTCGGGCGTTATCAACGCCACCAGCCAAATCGATACCAAAAGTCCGGTAATGATCTCCGGCATAAACGCTAAGCCTTGCCAGTCAAGCAAGCGGCCAATGCCTATCACGGTCGCAATAAAACCAATCGAACCCCATAGCCGGATTTGGCTATAACGCTGCGGTTCTTGTTTTAAATGAAACAAAGTCGCCGCTTCAAATTGCGGCAGCGCGGCATTCCAGAAAAAACTGAA
>SLIO01000248.1 GCA_007135635.1 Methylomicrobium sp.
GACTCCATATAAGCGTCGCGATAGCGACACAAAACCTACTTCGAATTTCAAATAGGCTGAAGCTTATACGTAATCAGGTTCAGATTTGGCTCCACCAAATTGCTGCATCGCTGCATATTCTAAATTGCTGCCAACTTCCAATGTATCATTAGCGATAAGATTGTAAAAAATCTGGCTGCCGAGAATACCATTGCCGGTTAGTGGTTGATCGCGGCCTTTTCGTTCGATAGTAGATGGCTTGTTATCAAGCCATTTTTTCCCCATCTGGAGCAGTTTGATCGGTGAAGCGTTGTTTTGGGACTCTACCAATTCTTCGCCGATTTCCGCCAGTGCCTTACGCAGGTCGGCAGATCTTTGTTCTAATGTTTGTAATGCAGTTAATACCAGACGCCCATCATTCTCAAGATTGACATTGATCATAAATAAACTACCGTAATTTCGGGGGTAACCGCATCGGTATCGCCGACATCATCGTAGGCTACAAAACCCGGATAATCACAGGTCGGATAATAGGGCTTCAGACTTTCAGGCAAGCGATCCAGTCCAATTAGTGCGCAAAATTCGACTTTGTTATTCAAAGGGTCTGTCGCAGGTATATCGCCGTTGATGTCATCGCATAAAATCTTTCCGTTTTCTTTGGCTAACAATGCCCAATCTTTAATTTCATCAGCATCTTTTCCTGCTAGCTCGCCCGAGTCATCGTCCCACGTAAACAAATATTCGTGAATTGGGCCAGGAAGAGGCATAGAAAATTGAAATTTATGGCGCATAATTGAATAAAACCCCGATGACTAAATCAAACAATTCTCGATCATTTTTGAGTAGATCAGAAAACGGATGCTCTGAACCATTTAAAGGACTATCGCGAGACATAACACTTTCAATAGCCATTGTCATCACCTCTTTTGCCGAACCGTTATACTCCTTCCCGAAGTAGGCATTGATGTAATTATCCTCGCGGGTTAGTTCGTCGTTTCGGTAATTGAACTGCGGGTAAATATTTTTCAGACGCTTTAACGAGTCTCCGGCTGTTCTGCGCCTATGCAAATCCTGAAACAACTTATCCAAATCAGGCAATGCCGATTGAACCCGATGCACATATTCATGCAACGCCGTCTCGATAACGTTTGCCCGCGTCGCGATATAACCGAGATTGTTGTCTCCAGGCTGAATGCCAAAACCAATTTTTTTCAAATTGACCAACTGTCCGGAATAATCGCCATCTATTTTAGTATGGAAGGCTCTTGCAACCGATTTCCGTACATACAACTCGCCGAATGCATCGATAGCTTTCGTCCAACTGTCAGGTAATAACTTGGACGCTTTTTCAACAGTATTTGCCGCGCCTTTTCTCGATTCGTATGCCGTAACGTTAGCAGCAAAATTGACACCCACCGTATCATTCATGCGTTTTAGCAATTCTTTTCGAAATGCCGAAGCATTTTCACCGGCTGCGAGGATAATCTCATCTGTCCTTACGGTGCCGGCTGCAATAAACTCATCCAATGACCTAGGTTTCGATTCAGAAACATCGGCAACGCTCGTTGCAAACCCATCAGCCAGTGGTTTTGGCAATGTTTTAACCTTCTTTTCGATAAAGGGTTTTAACGATTGGCCAACAGTCGCCCCCGGCACAAAACCGGGGTCACAAAACCGGGGTCAGGCCTTGCTTTTGATATTAGCGCTTCCCTTTTCCTGAGTGTCAAACATAAGGCCAGCCCCCTATCTTTCTATCTTTATTCATTGATATAGCATTTATTTTAATGCGTTTACCCTGGGGAATTGTTGCTCAGATAGCAGTATAAGGATTTATCGTTCAGGAGAAACAGGGATCTCACTCATTTTCATCCAGTTGGTGCCCGCAATATTTGCAATAATCGGCGTCGAAGTCGTGGCCGGTTGCGCCACAATCGGGGCAAGGTCGGTTGTCTATTCGGCGTTGTTTCTGACTTTTCATCAGTTCTGCGCTGTAAATTCCGGTCGGCACGGCAATGATTCCGTAGCCCATGATCATAATAATCGAGGCGAGTAACTGGCCTAATGCAGTTTGTGGAGAAATGTCGCCATAACCGACCGTGGTGATCGTGACGATGGCCCAGTAGACCGATCTGGGTATGCTCGTGAAACCGGCTTCGCTGCCTTCGACGATATACATCAGTGCGCCGAATACCACGACCAGCGTCAATACCGTGAACAAAAATACCGCGATTTTTTTGAAGCTGTTGTTCAGTGCAATCAATAAAACATTGGCTTCGCGCATGTATTCGGATAACTTCAAGACTCTAAATATGCGCAGCAATCTTAGGATTCGCAATGTCAGCATATATTCGCCGCCGGGAATCAATAGGCCCAAATAAGTCGGCAGGATCGAAAGCAGATCGACGAACCCGAAAAAACTACGCGCATACAGCAAGGGTCGGCGTACCGAAAGTAGGCGTAAAATATATTCGAGCGTGAACAGCAGCGTAAAAAACCATTCCGATAAATAGAGTAGTTGTCGATACTGACTACGGATCGCTTCAACGCTGTCGAGCATAACCGTGACAATGCTGAGCAGGATCATCATGATCAAGACAATGTCGAAAGCTTTTCCCGCTTTGGTTTCAGCGCCGAAAATGATCCGGTTCAAGGTTTGCCGCCAAGCCGAGGTAGGGCTTTCTTCATGGATACGAGGGCGTTTTAGCGATTTATCATCAAGCATATCGGGACCTTTACCATCATTTTCGGCCGAGCCATTCTTTCGATTCTGATAGATGCTGTTCGGATTTCAGCTCGAAATAGCGGGCGATCAATAACAATAAAATGCCGGTAATCGCGATGAGATAAAAATACTCTGCAAGGCTTTGCCGGGCTATCTTTTCGGTGTATTGAATCGGCTTGTTTTCCAGTCGCCCGATTTCGTCGATGACGTTTTGAAGTGCTTCCGGGTTTTGGGCTTCGAAAGCTTTATACGGAATGCCGATGCTTTGGAAAAACTGATGCAGAAAATATTCCGGTGAGGTGGATTCGTTGGCATTAGCCGGTTTTCGATCGAGAGGCGGGCTTCTATCGTCGCGCAGATAGACCCAATACAACATCACTTTGTATTGATGAAACAGTTGAGCGAGCGTGCTTTGTGTTTCGGGATCGATGCGCGCTGCACCGTCGGATACCAGTAAAATGACGCGCGATCCGGTCAATGGACGTTCCTGAAAATAATCCAGCGCCATCGCGAGGCCCGGCGCGATGTTGGTGACACCGCGCCCCCGAGATTGGGTTGCGTCGATCGCGGCTAGTATCGCGGTTTTGTCTTGGGTCAACGGCATGACATGAATGGGAGCTGTGCTGAACGAAATCATGCCGAAAAAATCGTCTTTTCTGCGTTTGATGAAATCGCCTAGCAAATCCCGGGCAATTGCGATCTTACTTTCTTTTGCCGTTCCGCCGAAATAACGGCCGGCGAAGTTTTCGTTCATGCTGGCGCTTCGGTCGAGTAGGATGACGATTTCAGCGCCCTGGCCGAGTCGTTGCACGGTTTGCTCCTTGAGAGAGGGCCCTGACAGTGCAATCAACAACAACAGAATGACGCCGGCGCCGATCAACTTCAATAGCGTAAACAACAAAAATGACAAGAGGTCGAATGGCAGCACCGATAGGCTGGAATAACGCAGCGCTTGGAGATGCTTGCCGAAAAACGGCAGCAAGGCCAGCGGCGAGAACAGCAATACCCAGGGATGATTCAGCGCTAAATCCACCGACCGCTCCTTTCGAATTTACGGTATAGCAAGCATAGTTTCTCAATTTGCGCCGGGCCGATTGCCGGTGGTTCACTGCCGACTTCGGCAAAGAATAATTCCTGTGAAATGACGAATAGGGCTTCGGTTTTTTCTTGTAGCGGTTGAAATGATGGATGACGCTGAAAAAAAGCCGACAATTGCGCGGCAAATAGCGTTTCGCCGGCCAATTCGTTCAACGCATGATGAAAGCATTGTAATGCCTGTAAGGTTACTGCTCTCGAATGCGGCAATTTTTTGAGTTTTTTGAGCTCCCGGCAGGCTTTGCCGAATGAGCCGCTGTAGCGCTCTAGAAATGGGATTTTGCCGTAAAACCATACGATATAGAACAAAAGAATCGAAGATACGCCGAGCAAATAAGTCAAGGCACGGTTGTGCGAAGTCGAATTGATCAGCTGCGGAGGCGATTCGGGTTCCGGTTCGATGCTGCTGTCCGCTTTATTGGCCGGAATCAGAGGATGATAACTGAAAGTCCATGCCGGAAGTGTAACGGTTTCAGGTTTGCCGCGATGCATGAATCGGATCGGCAGCGGCGGGATCGTCAATTCTTCGGTGGCCCGGACGATTTTAAAAACTTGATAAGTGACCGCAAGCGAGTAATCTTTGTCCGGCTTTAATGGTATTGATTCGATACTAACAAGCTTGAGCCATTCGTTGATAGGACCCGGTGCCGGCAAGAAACCGGATTCCAATTTATAAAACAACGGAACCCCGATATGAGCCGTCAAGGTGATTTTGTCGCCAAGGCTGTAGCCATAGTTGCGCGGGGTATCGAGTTCGATTTCGATGTTGGCGCCGATTGCCGTCATGGCGCCCGATAAATACAGCGTTAGCAATAAGCAAAAATGAGCAAAGTGTTTATTGTTCATAGAAGTAGCGGGTGAGTTGGTCGGCCTGAAAGGCGTCGTCGAGAAGGAACGGTTGGCGGCCATAGCGTGTGAACAAGTGTTCGAGTTGTTCTTGTCGGGCCTCGAACGCTGCGATGATTTTGCGTTTCAGTGCTGGACGCATCAGCAATTGTCGGTCCCGGCCGGTTTCCGGATCTTCCAGGCGCACTAGGCCCCATTCCGGCAGATTTTGATATTCTTGGGGATGCCATAACACGACCGGTATTACGTCGTGTTTCAATAGCGAATCGAAAATGTCGGCGATTTCATGCAACGGATAATGAAAATCGGAGACCAGAAAAATCAATGAGCGATGCCGCGGGCAATACTCGGCAATCGTCGACAGCCCTCTGCAATCCGGCGCACCGGGTTCGAAAGTACGCAGCCGGTCCGTGAGTTCTGCGGTACCGCCTTTATACCAGCGCGGCGGCAGATGAAAGTCCGGCAGTAAATCCTGTCCGCAGCCGAAAAAGCCGAAATGATCGCCGCTGCGATAGGCCGAATAGGCTGTCAGTTCGGTAAATCGAGCCAAGGTTTTCATTTTGCCGTGAAAGCTCATCGATGCCGATAGGTCTGCAATAATGTTGACCGAAATTAAGCCCCGCTGGCGAAAGGTCCTAACCATGAATTGGCCGAACGGGTCAAGCAGGCTGGCATGAATGTCGATATTGTGCGCTTCGGGGCGCGCAATTAACGGCGCGTGTCCGTGAAACTCGTGTTCGCCGCCGCTGTGTTTGCCGGTATGACGGCCAGGGTGCGCGCTGGCGGTGCGCCAGGGCAGTTGATAATGAAATTCTTCGAGCATCGTTGGCTTGAGGTAGTAAGCAGTGAGTGGTTAGCAGTGAGCGGAAAGATTGATAATGAGATTCTTAGAACATCGTTGTGATTCTTAGAACATCATTGCACTCAATATCGCGCACAAATTAACTTGAGCGAATTTTTAAGGCGCCGCTACCTGCTGCAGTATTTTACGGCTGAGCTGTTCGGCAAGTTGGGTACGCCTCAATTCGTAAGTCGGGTTAAAAAACACCCGATGCGCCATTGTTTCATGGAAGATTTCGCGGATGTCTTCCGGCAATACGTGCGCGCGGTTGTGCAGCCAAGCCGTGACGCGCGCCGCGCGCATCAGCATACCGGCACCGCGCGCGCTGGCACCCGCCAGGATCAAACGATCCATATCGACGTTGTCCAGTACAATCGAAAAGTCTTTCGGAAAACGGGTTGCCTGCCAAAGTTGCAGGGCGTAGTTTTGCAGCGTTTCGCTGGCTTGAATGTGATGCTGAATCTGTCGGCTGATGTCGTTCAATTCTCGGTAAGGCAAAATACCCGGCTGTATTGTCTCTATCAACGCGTCGACATCATAGAATCTCGGATTGAACATCAATTCGCGCTGCAGAGCCGGGTTTTCCGGCGTTTCGATTTTCAGCTCCATCATGAAACGGTCTCGGGCCGCAGAAGGAATTTCGAAGGTTTCGTCCTTTTCGACGCGGTTGCGGTCGGCGAATACCTGTAGATGCGGAAAATAGTGTTCGCGGTTGAATGCCGTGACCGATTTTTCGGCCATCACGCGCAGCAGTAAGGAATGGACCTGGGGTCTGGCGCGGTTGACTTCATTGAAGAAGAAGGTGGACAGTTCCTCGCCGTGTTTCAGTATCGGGCCCGGGTCGACCTGCGGTTTGCCTGCCTCGTTGATGTAGGTATGATACACCAGGTCGTTCGGCATCAGGTCGATCGTGCCTTCGATGCGTTCGTAGGCGCCGCCGATGCCGCGCGCGACGGCGCGTAACAAGGTGGTTTTGCCGACCCCGACATCGCCTTCGAGCATCGCATGGCCGCGCGCGAAAATTGCGGTCGTGACGAGCCGTACCGGGCGTTCTAGCCCAATTAAGGCTTTGTTGATTTCCTGTTCGAACAGTGCTGCGCGGTTATGCCAATCGGCAAGGTTTCGGTCAGTCATAGTGTTGTTTAATTATAGAGTTTTAGGTGGAATGAATTCGGCAAAGGGTAACCGGATAATGGTTTTTTGGTGAAGTTTTAGTTACTTGGCAAGACGAGGGTAACGACGTCCTAAACGTTTCGATCGAGGTCCAAGCAAATCGAAACGAAACGTTTGGGGCGGTTTGAATCCGCTCGACACTAGGAATTAAAAAATAAAGCCCTCAATGCCTGTTTGTCAATGAATTGCAATGGTCAATGTCGAATTCTCACCGGTGCAATCGCAAAGAAGACAAGAAAACTGAAAAAAGAAATAAAGGTCATCCATTTAAATAGACCGTAAAGCTTGCGGGCTCCGCGATTGGCTTTTTTGACGATTTCAAATTCTTCCAGGAATACGGTTTCGCAGGCGCCGTTGCCGGTGTCGTCGCGGGTGATGCTGGTGCCGCGACGGAAATTATTGCTTTTATTAGCATATTCGGCCAATACGCCTTTAAAGCGGATATGGTCACCTGGTTCGGCGGACATCAACGCCTTTTTGACGACGGCGTTGTCGGTCAGTAAATGATTATTCGACAGAGCGTTCATTTTAAATAAAGAGCCTGTCTCGTAGTTTTGCCAAGATGCCCAGCACGTCCAGCTATCGTTATGAAACTTCATTTGCTTGTAAACGCCGGAGCCGACATTCTTACCCCAGATCACGCATAAGTCGCGAAGATTCAGGAAATCCTGCCAGCGTTTGTGATGCCAGATGTTAGTGAAGGCATCGGCGTCACTGTAACTGACGACGACGCCATATAATTCATAGTCATATAACGGCGTGATCGTATATTCCTGGTCGTTGACGCGGGTTTTGAATGGTTCGGCGCTGAGTTTAGTTTGAACCGGTTCGTCGAGATAGCCGAGATCGTAAAAATGCGGTTCCGGCAAACGGTCTTTTTTGAAATAAAGCACAACGGTGAGCAATGCGCTGACGATGAATAGCCATTTGAATAGCTGTTCGAAAACGGAACTGGTAGCCATGATGCGAACCGATCGATAAAATTGAAATTATAGTCTACCTGTCAAAATGTCCGATGTGCAGGGTCCCGTTTTTTATTAAAAAATGTTCTTTGCAACGGCTTTCTTCGGCGACCATCATTAAACGATAACGTTTGTTTATTGCGCACTACATGGCTTCTGTGTATGCTCCGCGGATGCAAATACAACTGATTACTATCGGCAATAAAATGCCTGCTTGGGTGCAGTCCGGTTATGATGAATACGCTAAACGATTGCCTAGAGAGTGCGAATTGGTGCTCAAGGAGATTCCGCCGGGCAAGCGAGGTAAAAATAGCGATTCGGCCCGTATCGTCAAGGACGAAGGCGATAAAATGATCGCGGCAATCGCAAAAGACGCGCATGTCGTGACCTTGGACGTCCCCGGGAAACTTTGGTCGACGCCGGAACTGTCGCTTGCCTTGAAACGATGGCTCGAAAGCGGGCGGAATGTAGCCTTGTTGGTCGGCGGCCCGGAAGGCTTGTCCGACGATGCGAAACTATTGGCGCGTGAATCCTGGAGTCTGTCCAAGCTGACTTTTCCGCATCCATTGGTCCGCGTGATCGTCGCCGAGCAAATTTATCGCGCCTGGAGTATTTTGAATAACCATCCCTATCATCGCGAATGAGTGCGCACATCTTATTGGCTTCGGCTTCTCCGCGCCGTCAGGAACTGTTAACGCAAATCGGAGTCAGTTTTAAGGTGTTTCCGGTCGATCTCGATGAAACGCCGCGAGTCGGCGAATCTCCATTGTTTTATGTTCAACGTATCGCTGCAGAGAAATCGGCCGCGGCACTTGAGCGGAGCGATGCAAGGCTGCCGATTCTGGCCGCCGATACTGCGGTGATTTTGGACGGACGCATCATGGGAAAACCGAAGGATAAAGCCGACTGCTTGTCGATGCTCAGCTTTTTATCGGGACGGACGCATCAGGTTTTTAGTGCCGTATCGCTCAGAGGTTTCGAGCACTGGCAGGCGGTCAATATCACCGAGGTCAGCTTTCGCTGTATCAGCGAAGATGAAATCATCCGTTATTGGGATAGCGGCGAACCAGTCGACAAAGCAGGCGCTTACGCGATTCAGGGTTTAGGCGGCGTGTTCGTCAAATCGATTACCGGCAGCTTTAGCGGCGTGGTGGGCTTGCCGCTGTTCGAGACGGCTGAACTTTTAGCGAAACAAGGGATAACGATTTTCAAATGAGTGAAGAAATTTTAATCAATGTCACGCCGCCGGAAACTCGTGTCGCCGTCGTCGAAAACGGCGTCTTGCAGGAACTGATCATCGAGCGCAGCCGTCAGCGCGGCTTAGTCGGTAATATCTACAAAGGCGAAGTATGCCGGGTGTTGCCCGGCATGCAAGCGGCCTTTGTAGATATCGGTTTGTCCAGAGCCGCTTTTTTACACTTGTCCGATTTATGTAGTAAAGATTTGGAAAAAAAAGGGTCGGCGAATATCGAAAGTTATCTGCACGAGGGCCAGCATATCGTCGTGCAAGTCACCAAGGACCCGATCGGTTCGAAAGGCGCGCGCTTGACCACGGAAATCTCGATTCCGTCGCGTTATCAGGTTTACATGCCCTATGCGAATAATTGCGGCGTGTCCCAACGAATCGAGTGCGATGCCGAGCGTGCTAGACTCCGTGCCTGTCTTGAGTCGTTTCGCGAAAAAAACCAATGCGGAGGCTTTATCGCCAGAACGGCGGCCGAATGCGTCGAGGAAGCGGTTTTATATTCCGATATGACTTTCCTACTCAAGCTTTGGACGACAATTTCGGAAAGCATCAACAGCGCTCAACCCAAGCAGTTCATTCATAAGGACTTACCGCTGAGTGTCAGAACGCTACGGGATTTATACAAAGAGGGTATCGAGCGGGTGCGTGTCGATTCTAAGGAAACTTATCTCAAGCTGGTCGAATTCGCGAAGATTTTCGTACCCGATATCGTCGATGTGATCGAGCATTACACCGGCGACTGTCCGGTTTTCGATATATACAGCGTCGAAGAGGAAATTCAGCGCGCGTTGGATCGTAAAGTCATGCTGAAATC
This sequence comes from Methylomicrobium sp., assembly GCA_007135635.1. GTDB lineage: Bacteria > Pseudomonadota > Gammaproteobacteria > Methylococcales > Methylomonadaceae > Methylotuvimicrobium. The sequence goes on from SLIO01000248.1 coordinate 9,679, forward strand.
AGGGGGGCATTTGGTGTTCGATCAAACCGAGGCAATGACGACGGTCGATGTCAATACAGGCAGTTATGTCGGCGGGCGTAATCTTGAGGAGACGATTTTTAAGACTAATTTAGAGGCTGCTCAGACGATATCTCGCCAACTACGATTGCGAAATTTAGGCGGCATCATCATTATCGACTTCATCGATATGCAGAGCCATGAGCATCGCAAACAAGTCTTGCAAGCCTTGGAGCGGCATTTGGAAAAGGATAATGCGAAGACCAAAATTACCGAGGTTTCCACGCTCGGTTTGGTCGAAATGACCCGTAAAAGAACTCGGGAAAGTCTCGAGCATATTCTATGCGAACCCTGTTCGGCTTGCGGTGGGCGCGGCGTGTTGAAAACCGCCGAGACGGTATGTCTGGAGATATTTCGCGAAATTATCCGTGAAGTTCGGCAATATAAGGTACAGAAGCTGATGGTGTTGGCCTCGAACGAGGTTGTCGAAATGTTGCTGGATGAGGAGGCCGATATGCTTGCGGAACTCGAAGCTTTTTTAAATATTCAGATTAAGTTCAGGGCCGAGGGCGAATATAATCAGGAACAGTATGATGTGGTCTTGTTGTGATAGGCGGTTTTGCAGTTAGCAGGGAATAGGGAATAGGGAATAGGGAATAGGGAATAGGGAATAGGGGGATTGTCCTGGTGAACCGAACCATCGATCTATTTAAATTTAGCTGTTTTCAAAATCGCATTAACGAGTTTTTAGCTAAGTGATTCATCACATTACGCGGGCCACGCGAATTCTGATTTTTTGGGCTTTGATTGCTTCGGCATTAGGC
>SLIO01000080.1 GCA_007135635.1 Methylomicrobium sp.
TAGACTTCGCTATCGCCGTTTTGATAAGTGTAGACCAATGCGCCCGGCGTCTGCGCATGCGCGTCGCCGATGCTCGCGACATCGACGCCCATCAGCTTCAGCTTGGTGCTCATGTCGGCGCCGGTAAAATAATTGTCGCCGCCTTCGAGCACCGAGACGACGGTGCGCGCCATCGCGTATCCCGGCGCGACTAGGCCGAAGATCCGGTTATTCCACAAGGCGCATTCGCCGATCGCGAAAATATCGGGATCGGAGGTCCGGCATTGATTGTCGATCACGATGCCGCCGCGCGGGCCAACCTCCAATTCGCACGCCCGGGCGATATCGTCGCGCGGGCGAATACCGGCCGAAAACAAAATCAAGTCGGTTTCGAGCGCATCCCCGCCGGCGAAATTCATTTTATGCAAACAGCTCTCGCCGTCGTCGATCATGGTCGTGTTCTTATTTAAATGCACGGTCACGCCGAGCGCTTCGATCTTGCGCTTCAACAACGCGCCGCCGCCGTCGTCCAATTGCACCGCCATCAGGCGCGGCGCGAATTCGACGACATGCGTGGTCAAGCCTAAGTCTTTCAAGGCTTTGGCGGCCTCAAGACCGAGCAGGCCGCCGCCGACCACGACGCCGACCTTGGATTGATCGGCCGCAGTTTGAATCGCCTCCAAATCTTCGATGGTTCGGTAAACCAGGCACCGATCGCGTTCATGCCCCGGTACCGGGGGTACGAACGGATATGACCCGGTCGCCAACACGATTTTGTCGTAAGCAATGTGGACGCCTTTTTCCGACAGCACTGTTTTAGCGCTACGGTCTATCGATTTTGCTCTGTCGCCTAAGTGAACGGTGATGCCGTGTTGTTCGAAAAACCCTTCCTCGACCATCGATAGATCCTGTGCGGTCTTGCCGGAAAAAAACGCCGACAGATGAACCCGGTCGTAAGCCGGCCTGGGCTCCTCGCAAAACACGACGATCTCAAAATGTTCCTTCGCGCCACTACTCACCAGTCCGGCCAAAAAGTTTTGGCCGACCATACCGTTACCAATCACGACTAATGTTTGTTTCTTGCTCATCGGCAACCTCGGTTTTCTGTATCTAAATTTTAGGCAAAAAAAAGGCGTCCAGTCGATGTGACGAATCACTCGAACAGGACGCCAATGCCCCAACAAAATCGTTACTCCGTTAGGAGTCTTGTTAGAGATAAAGCAATATAGATGCCAATTTATGAGCAACTTTAGCGAAACCTTGATTTATCTGGTTTTAACAAGCCATTAATTAGTCAATTTGAATTCGATAATCATTAAATTACTGCTTTCACCGCACACATTCGGTGAATAGCGTTAACTTTCCGCACCAATATAAAGCAATATATTTATCCGCAACCGAATGAATAAGCATGCGACACCCAAATACAGATAGGCATATTAATTGCGTAATTTTTAAATTGAGCACTATTCACTTTTCGTTAACCGTAAAACCAGCCATGCCCGCATTACAACTCAAGTTACTCGGCTTTTCCTTTAAAATCAAAACCCCTACATTTGAACTGGACGGCTTTTTTTCATCAGTTTTGTCGTCTGGTTCAATCATGCCCCTCTGATGCTGATGATCATGGATTCTGTGAATCTCACCGAATCCGAAGTCAACAGTCTGCTGTTATTAAACTTTGCTTTACTCATTCCGGCTCACATCATCATCGGCATGATTGTAGACCGCTTCGCCACAAGAATCAGTTACAGCACTCTAATGGCACTGTGTAGCCTACCTTGCTTCCCCTTTGCGACGGCTGAATCTTTTCAACAATAAGCCTGGGTGCGATTCTGTTTTGGATTTATCGACGGGGGCTGGGGCAATTTTGATTCAGCCGCTGCAACTATCCTCTTACCGGGACTTGCTTTGTATTTCGGCGCCGAAAACAGCTGGCGCTATGCCATTGCCGCAACCAGCCTCTTGTCACTATTGTATGCTTTTATCTATATATCGTAATGTAAAGAGGTACATGGCTAAATACTTCATCTCGATGGTGGATTTGCTGAAGTAAGGGTTACCCTTTCTATCGTTTCGTTTTAGGGGTAGACTGTCTTTTTATTGCCAATCACGAACGAGAAAGCCGATGAAAAACTCTGTTGATGCTCGCCTCATTGCCGTTTTTTTCCTAATGATATTCGGAACGAGCGCTTTAGCGGAATCTCGAATTGCCGTTTTGGTTTTCGAGTTAAAAGATCTCACATTGGCTCCAGGCATTCCTCAAGAACTGGAGCGCACCGCTTCGATCAAGCCTCAACTCGAAGCCGAATTAACAACATTAGGGAATGACATAGTCGAAACTGACTTCGCATCCCAACAAAAGGCCGATGCCGGGACTGGCTATCTATTCGATCATCATGATGTGGCCGCGAAACTAGGCAAGCAATTCGGCGCCGATTACATCCTGGTCGGTAGATTGCACAAACCGAGCTTCTTGTTTGCTTATATTATGGGGCATTTGATTCGAGTCGACGACGGCAAACTGATTGCCGATTACACTTTCGAAGCCAAGGGACCCAATCGATTCCAAACCAATAAGACCGTCAAGACCCTGGCTAAAGCGATCGATAAGGATTTAAAGCGCCTGACTCA
>SLIO01000318.1 GCA_007135635.1 Methylomicrobium sp.
ATCAAAGCAGAGCTTCGGCGTGCTTGACGACATTGTCAACGGTGAAGCCGAACTCTTTAAACAGCGCCCCGGCCGGAGCCGATTCGCCGAAACGATCCAGTCCAATAACGCAGCCTTGCGCACCCGCGTATTTCCACCAGCTGTCGGTCACACCTGCTTCAATCACTACGCGCTTCGTCACCGCCTTCGGCAGCACCGATTCACGATAGGCTTCGTCTTGTGCATCGAACACGTTGGTCGACGGCATCGATACAACGCGTACTTTCTTGCCTTTGCCGCTCAGTTCGTCCGCCGCTTTCACCGCCAATTCGACTTCCGATCCCGTTGCGATCAAGATTACGTCCGGCTGCCCTTCGCTGTCTTTCAGGATGTAGCCGCCTTTACCAATCGCTTCGATTTGCGCCGGCGTGCGTGCAATATGCGCCAGGTTTTGACGTGAGAAGATCAGACAACTCGGACCGTCGTTACGTTCGATCGCCGCTTTCCACGACACCGCCGATTCCACGGCATCACACGGACGCCACACTTGCATGTTCGGAATCATACGCAAAGTCGCGGTTTGTTCAACCGGTTGATGCGTCGGTCCGTCTTCGCCAAGTCCGATCGAGTCGTGCGTGTACACGAAGATGGTCGGGATTTTCATCAACGCCGCCATCCGCAATGCATTCCGAGCGTATTCGGAGAACATCAAGAAGGTCGCCCCGTACGGTTTCAGGCCACCGTGCAGCGTAATACCATTCATGATCGACGACATACCGAATTCACGCACGCCGTAGTAGACGTAGTTGCCGTCGTGTCCCGGTGCGTTGACGTCTTTACATCCCGACCACAGTGTCAGGTTGGAACCTGCCAAGTCCGCCGAGCCGCCCATCAGTTCCGGCAGTAACGGTCCAAATCCGTTCAGGGTGTTTTGCGAGGCTTTGCGGCTAGCAATGGTTTCGCCTTTCGCATCTACCGCAGCAATGAACGCATTCGATTTTTCCGCCCAGTCGCTCGGCAATTCGCCCTTCATTCGACGCTCGAATTCGGCCGCCTGCTCCGGATGCGCGGCTTTATATTTCTCGAATTTCGCGTTCCAGTCCGCTTCTTGTCCCGCGCCTTTGTTTTTCGCATCCCAACCTGCGTAAATCTCCGCCGGGATTTCGAACGGCGCATGCGGCCAGCCGATGCGTTCGCGGGTTGCCGCGATTTCGGCTTCGCCTAATGCCGCTCCGTGACATTCTTCTTTGCCTTCTTTGTTCGGCGAGCCCCAACCAATGATGGTTTGGCAGCAAATCAATGATGGCCGGTCGGTCACGCTACGCGCTTCTTCGAGGGCTTTTTTAACCGCTTCAGGATCATGGCCGTCGACTTTCGGAATAACGTGCCAGCCGTAGGCTTCGAAGCGTTTCGGCGTGTTGTCTAAGAACCAGCCCGGTGTGTCTCCGTGCCCGCGGACTTCTCCGTCGATCGAGATATTGTTGTCGTCGTAGACGGCAATCAGCTTGCCCAGTTTCATCGAGCCGGCCAATGAGCAGGCTTCGTGCGAGATGCCTTCCATTAAGCAACCATCGCCCAGGAAAGCATAGGTGTAGTGGTCAACGATGCTATGTCCAGGACGGTTGAATTGGCCTGCTAGGGCACGTTCGGCAATCGCAAAGCCCACGGCATTGGTGATGCCTTGACCCAACGGTCCGGTCGTGGTTTCAACGCCCGGCGCGTAGCCGTATTCCGGGTGTCCCGGCGTTTTCGAGTGCAGTTGACGAAATTGTTTCAGCTCGTCAATCGGTAGGTCATAGCCGGTCAGATGCAATAACGAGTACAGCAGCATCGAGCCGTGTCCGTTGGACAGCACAAACCGGTCTCGATTCGGCCAGCTAGGGTTGCTTGGGTTATGCTGCAGGAAGTCGTTCCACAACACCTCGGCGATATCCGCCATCCCCATCGGTGCGCCCGGGTGTCCGGAGTTGGCTTTTTGGACGGCATCCATGCTCAAAGCGCGTATGGCGTTCGCTAAGTCTCGGCGCGAAGGCATATTCTTCTCCTTTGTCAATTCAATAAGTTACAACGGTGACTGGTTAAACCTTGCGGCTTGGTCACTTCTTTATGTTGTGTTGGAATTCGGTTGGAACGAGTGACAGGCCGCCACTCGTTCGGTTCGGCTTTCGGTTTGCTCCGGCGCGGATCGCTCCGTATCCGGTCATTCCAAGTTCGCGTGCCGTGATCTCATTTCTTCTTCCGGAATGCCTTTCTCATGAATGATATGTGAGATGATCGCTTCCAGGAAGAACAGCGTCGACAGTTCGAACACGGTGCCCATCGGCATCCCTTTGACTTTGCCGTACAAATCCGATGTACCTACTTGGAACACCGCATCCGCCAAGTCACCAATGGTCGAATCGCTTTTCGCCGAAATCAGCAGGATTTTGGCGCCGATCTCTTTCGCTTTCTTGGTGAATGCGATCAATTGTTCGGTTTCGCCCGAGCCTGAGATGATGATCAACAGGTCGCCCGCCTTGATGCTCGGCGTGACGATTTCGCCAACCACGCTGACATCGTAGCCGCTATGCATCAAGCGCATCGCGAAAAACCGACTAATCAAGCCCGACCGACCCGCACCCGATACGAACACGCGTTTCGCTTGATCGAGTAGGTTGGTCAGCTTTTGATCATAGCTGTCATCGGTCGCCGCCAGAATACCGGATATTTTGTCAATGATCAGTTGCTGATGCATGACTTATGCACTCGCTGCATCAACCAGTTGACGGATTTCACGGGCCGCTTCTGCCGGGGATGGTGCGCCATAAATCGCTGCACCGACCACGATGATGCTCGCGCCGCTGGCTACCACTTGCTGTACGGTCGCTTGTTTGATACCGCCGGCTACCGATACGCGTACGTTCAGGCCCAGGTCGGCAATCGCTTGCAGGTCGGCAAATGGGGTTTGACCGGCCGCTTGCGCGTCCAAGCCCGTGTGTACGCCTACAATTTGTGCGCCCAGTTTCGCAGATTCGCGTGCGCATTCGACTTTGTCAGGCACGTTGATCAGGTCGACTTGGACTTCGGCATTGTGCGCGCGCGCCGCTTTGATCACACCACCGATAGTGGCCAGACCCGATACGCCCAACACGGTGCAGATGTCCGCGCCCGCTGCATAGAACGGCGCCGCTTCGTATTCGCCGGCATCCATCGTTTTCAAGTCAACCAACAACAGTTGGTCCGGGAAACGTTGTCTCAGTTCTTTCACTAAGCCAACTCCGTTGTATTTGATGCATGGAGTGCCTATCTCAAAAATATCTACATACGGTGCCACTTGCTCGGCAAGCGCTACGGTTTGATCGAAATCCAATGAGTCCAACGCCATTTGTATTAATGGTCTTGCCATGTTTCTTCTCCGATAGTTACGGTTTATTGTTGTTTAATGAAAAAATCATAATTAACGATCAAGTCGTAATCCACGACAAATCCCTTGTATAAGGTGGAAAATAGGTACCTTAATCGATTTTATTCGTGTCTATTTTTTACCCTGAACAACGAACTCTAACCAGAATGAGGGCGGTTGTCAATTTCGCGGATTTAAAGAACGTCTCGTCAACACTAAAACCAGACGCTAAGAGTTATGCACGAAACAATTGCTTGAATCAAACTTGCTCTTTGCTAATGCCTCAAGGTACCTTAGGGTTTCAAGAACTCGGCCTCCTTCTTTATCTGTTCATCAACCTTAAATACAAACAAATTATGACACCTTTTTCCGATATTCAAGCGCTGATCATTGATATGGATGGCGTTTTATGGCATGGTTCCCAACCGCTCCCGGGGCTTATTGATTTTTTTGAGACAGTGCGCGCCAAGCATTTACGTTTCATTTTGGCGACTAATAATGCAACGCTCACTGCCGAGCAATATGTCTCAAAACTAGCCGGAATGGGTGTATTGATCGGCGCCGAACAAATATTGACGTCAGCAATGGCTACCGCCTCTTATTTATCCCGGGAAGTGGACCCTGCCACTTGTCGCGTTTTCGTGATTGGCGAAGAAGGAGCGCGCGCACCACTTCTCGAATATGGATTTACTTTAACCGATACTTTTGATCCGGTTAATACTCAAGAAAATGCAGACATCGTGGTTTGCGGACTGGATCGAACACTCACCTGGCAGAAACTGGCCACCGCCACTTACACTCTCCATGCCGGTGCAAAATTCATCGGCACTAATGCCGACACTTCATTACCGACCGAACATGGCATGACGATCGGCAATGGCGCCATTTTAGCGGCCTTACATGCTACGACCGGTGTTAAGCCAATTACCATCGGCAAACCGGAACCGATCATGTATCAACAAGCCATGACTCTATTAGGAACTGAACCCAACAAAACTATTGCGATCGGCGACCGGCTCGATACCGATATCCTCGGCGCGGTGCGCGCCGATATCCGCAGCATAATGGTACTGACAGGCGTGTCTTCCGAAGACGATTTAAAAGTATCCGATTTTCAGCCTACTTGGGTCATGCCGGACATCCAGGCTATTACCCAAGCCTTTCAAAACATTTAACCAAATCCGGTCGTTTATACTTCGCACGGTCACATTTGCGGATTTCTGACGTGTTCTTTTGTCCGGTAGCTGCGTTCCAAAAACATTTACATAGCTTGCTATGCGCCTGTTTTCGCGCCTTGCTACCGAACAAAATAGCATTGCCATAAAAACCGCAAACATGACCGCGCGAAGTATAGGCGATTTGCCAGGTAGCCTAGCAAAGTCTAACCTTAATATCATCACTTAGGAGTTCCGAACATGAAAAAATTTATCAATAGCGTTGACACTCTGCTCGACGAAAGCTTATCCGGCTTTGCCCTGGCTCATGCCGATATCATCCGCTTCAATGAAGAACCCCACTTCATCAGTCGATTGGCACCTACACAATCCGGTAAAGTCGCGCTAATTTCCGGCGGCGGCTCCGGCCACGAACCCTTGCATTCGGGCTTTGTTGGTCATGGTATGCTCGATGCGGCTTGCCCCGGACAAATATTCACTTCGCCAACTCCGGATCAAATGATGGCTGCAGCTCAAGCGGTCGAAAACGGAGGCGGGGTATTATTCATCGTTAAAAACTATGCGGGCGATGTTATGAATTTCGAAATGGCCGCCGAAATGATCGACTGTTCGAATGCGACTGTTTTAGTAAACGATGATGTTTCCCTGCCGAAAAATCACAGCACCGGACGCAGGGGCGTCGCCGGAACGCTAATTGTCGAAAAAATTGTCGGCGCGGCCGCCGAAAACGGCATCGATTTAGCCGCCTGCAAAGCCTTGGGCGAGAGAGTCAACGATGCTACCGCATCGATGGGGGTTGCAATGACGAGCTGTTCCGTTCCGGCGCTTGGCAAACCGACGTTTACCATCAATGATGATGAAATCGAAATGGGCGTCGGTATTCATGGTGAAAGAGGGCGTGAAACGATACCGATCAAAACCGCTACGGAGATCGTCGAACAACTGTCGACAGCGATTGAAGAAGAATTAAAACCTAAAAAAAATCAACCGGTACTGTTACATATCAATGGCTTCGGAGCAACACCGCTCATCGAGTTACATTTGATTTACAACTTAGCAGCCCAGTTTTGGCAAAAACGCGGCGTGGATATCCGGCGCTCCCTGGTCGGCAACTATACGACTTCACTCGATATGGCCGGCTGTTCCATCACATTAAGCTTGCTTGATGAGGAGCTATTGAAGCTCTGGGATGCGCCTGTTCATACCGCCGCGTTACGCTGGGGTATGTAAAGATTACTTGGGCAATACTGAAGCAATCGCGCAAATCATGAGTTGCGCGGTTTTCGCTCCGGCGTCGATATGCCCTCGTGTTCGCTCGCCTAAAAACGATGCTCGCCCCTTGGTCGCCACCATGTCACGGGTCGCTTCCATACCGCGATTAGCAGTATCGCAAACCTGCTCTAAAACTTTCGGCAATGCAGTCGAATTGGCTTCCGCTTGTTTCAGGCAATCGGCTACCGGTATATAAACATCGAGCATCGTTTTCTCGCCGGCATCAGCCTTGCCTCTTCGCTTAACCGCTTCGACGCCTTGCGCAAAAGCATCGGCGAAAGTCGATACACTCAACTTTTGCCCCTTAGCTGCTTTACTCATTGCAATAAATAGCGTTCCATACAGAGACCCCGACGCACCTCCGATCGCCGACATCGATACCATGCCTATGTTCTGCAGGGCATCGGCCCAATCGAGTGCTGATATTTCCTCGTCTTTTGCTTTTAAGGCCTTAATACCACGCTGTAAATTCGTGACATGATCGCCGTCGCCAATCGCTTGATCCAATTCGGTGACTGCTTCGGCGTTTTGTTTGATGATGGCATCCACGGCATCAATCATTGCCGGGAATAATTTAGGAAATAATGACATGGCATACTCCTTAGCGAAGTGTTGAAGGCTTGAGCATAGCCTTCAACACGATAATTTGTCCAGTCCCGACATCTTTAACTCAACGCTACCATTGCCGCGAAAGAACCAGCCATAGCGATACTGCCTACCACTTTCAATTTTTTAATAATTGGCGATGTTTGCCAAGTGCTTTGCAATTGGGCTTTTTGCTCGACGCACCAAACAGGAACAGTTGCTTTAGCCTGGCGACACAAATCGGCGATATAGCTAAATATGGCCAACGCCATGATTGCACCGATACCCAACATCAAATAAAAAACGATAATTTCGGTGGTTCTTCGATCTGTGTCAAATGTCAAAGAAATAATTTCATCCAACATAAATTCCACGAAAACATAAATGTGTTTAACGACCCATGCGACCGACTTAATCAACTCCAACGGCATTTTAAAGGTCAACAACATAATAGAAAAAAAGATCAACAAGTTGATTGTTCTGAATGTTTTCATATCGATTTTATCTCCTTATTGAACGTAATAGACTTCGGCCAAAACCGCCTCAAAAGCCTTTCGACCAGACAGAATAGGATGATTTGTAAACTCAAGGAATTCCTTTAGTACCTGACTATATCATTAGTAGCTTTCAATAAACTTGCATGCTAGTGAAAGGATTTACACCTTTATCGGCAAAATTTTGCCAGCGCCTTGGGGATGCGCCGGAGTTTTTGGCAGATTTTCAGGCTTGCAAAGGTCATGAAGCTTACAGTGACATAATCTTTGACAGGCACTCCGACGCCGAATTTTAATTGATTAAGAGTATTTGACACCTATGATGACTGAATCTAAAAACTGAGTTCTTTGCACCATTACAAACCCTTAAGATAATTCAATGTCATAAATAACGCCGCAATCGACCTAGCCTCGGTACATTCACCGGTCGCAATTAACGCGCCAATGTCGTCTATTTTCCAGGGCACAACTTCCAATTCCTCTGGTTCGTCGCCCTGCAATTTTTCCTCATAAAGATCCCTAGCAATAATAATCTCGGTCATATGCTCGAGGTAAGCGGGCGCAATTGAAAACGAACTCAAATGATAGAGGCTTCTAGCCCCAAAACCGACTTCCTCCTTGAGTTCACGGTTTGCGGCTTCGATAAAAGTTTCTCCGGCGTCGGTTTTACCTTTCGGCAAGCCCAATTCATATCGATGAACGCCGGCAGCATATTCGCGAACTAATAATACCGTTTCATCATCTAGAAGCGGTACAATCAACACCGCTCCTTCGGATCTTCCTCGGGCCAAGCGTTCGAAATTGCGTTGCTCGCCATTGCTAAACTCGATGTCGAGGGATTCGATACGGAATAACCGGCTTTCGGCAATCACGGTTTTATTGAGAAGTGTCGGTTTTTCGCGCATTATTAGCTATATTTTTTTACTGATGAATGACAAATATAACCCACTTCTTTTGATTAATTGGAAAAAATGATTGATTGGAAAAATATTGATACTGTCTTACTAGACATGGACGGTACATTGTTGGATTTAAATTTCGACAATCATTTCTGGCTGGAATTCGTGCCGCTGAAATTCGCCGAAAAAACCGGCATCTCGGTTGAAACAGCCAAATATCAATTAGAACCTCGCTTCAAAAGCATGGAAGGCAAATTGGAATGGTATTGCCTGGATTATTGGAGCGAAGTCTTGGAGCTTGATATTGCCAGCCTCAAAGCCGAAATAGCGGGGTTAATCGCGATCTTGCCGCATGTCACCGAATTTCTCGAAAAAGTTAGGCAATCATCGAAAAATCTTTTTTTGGTAACCAACGCGCATAGGAGCAGTTTGGACCTGAAAATGGAGAAAACCTGTTTGCAGCCGTTTTTCGACGCCATTATCAGCTCGCATGATTTCGGCTTTCCGAAGGAACAGCCGGGATTTTGGCGTTTACTGGAAAACCATCAATCGTTCGACAAGCAACGCACGCTATTGGTCGATGACAGCCTGGCGGTCTTGAATTCGGCCAGGCAATACGGCATCAATTATTTGATATCGGTCAGTAAACCGGACAGCACTCGTTCGAAAAGACTGATAGACGAGTTTCCGGCTATTGAGGATTTTCGGGAACTGATGCAGGGTTTGTAACGGCTTGAGCAGACTTATCTCGCGTCACCGGCTTTTTTCTCGGCTTTTCCGGGCGCATAACTTGGCCTTGATAAGTGGTTTTCTCCGGGCGAGGCTTGCGTTTAGGCTTCACGACTTCAGGTAGTAAATCAGACGTTATCGGTTGAATCGGAACTTTTTGACCGATATAAGTTTCGATGTCCGGCATCGAATAGGCGTATTCCTCGCAAATAAAACTAATCGCCTCGCCGCTTGCCCCGAAGCGCGCTGTTCTGCCGATTCGATGGACATAATCCTCGACTTCCTGAGGTAGATCGTAATTGATAACATGCGACACATCAGCGATATGCAGCCCGCGAGCCGCGACATCAGTCGCTATCATGAGCCTAATTTTGTTTTCCTGAAAATCAGTCAATAGCCGCTGGCGTTTTTCCTGAGGAACATCGCCGCTCAAAACAGCAGTGACGAAGCCATTGGCATTTAGATAATCATTCAACCGTTCAGCGCATCGTTTGGTATTGACGAAAATAATGCTGCGTTGCGGCACATATTTTTTTAATACGCCTAGTAACAGAGGTATTTTCTGTTCGTTGGACGGACAAAACGCGCTTTGTCGAATGGCCTTGGAGGTGACTTCTTCCGTTTCGATTTTGATTAGAACCGGCTGATTCATATGCTCATAAGCCAGTTCAGTCACTTTATACGATAAAGTTGCCGAAAAAAGCATATTCAGACGCTTGTCGGCCGGAGGCATTCTTCTTAACAGAAATCGAATATCCTTAATGAACCCTAAATCGAACATCCGGTCGGCTTCATCGAGCACCAATACTTGCACGTTATCCAGTGTGAAAGTACCTTGTCGATAAAAATCGATAATACGGCCCGGTGTGCCAATAACAATATCTACATTGGACTTGATGGTGTCCATTTGCTTTTTATAGTCGGTCCCACCGTATATCAACGCTAGCTTAAGGTTCAAATATTTGCCCAACAGCAAGGCATCTTTATGAATCTGAATGGCAAGCTCCCGGGTAGGCGCTAAAATAACCGCCCTGGGGTATTTAATCTTTTCGCTTTCGTCGTTAATTAACCGCTGAAAGGTAGCCAGTAAAAATGTGGCGGTTTTGCCGGTACCTGTTTGAGCTTGTCCAGCGATATCTTTGTCTCTTAATGACAAAGGCAACGAACGATCCTGTATTGGAGTACAATGCGTAAAGCCGGCCTCGGTCAGTCCGCGCAATATCGAATCGGATAACTCCAAATTGCTAAATCGGGTTTGAGTAAGATGCGTTGTATTCATAGCCCCATAGCATAACTTAAAAAAGCTGAAAGTGATTGACAAAATAACACCGTCACTCCTATAGTCACAATTTTAGAAATTTTGGAGAATAGCGTGAGTGAGTCAGTCCTTCATGTAACTGATGGTGAATTTAACGAATCCGTACTGAAAGCGGGCGGCCCTGTGCTAGTTGACTATTGGGCTGAATGGTGCGGACCTTGCCGGATGATCGCACCGGTTCTGGATGAAATCGCCAAGGAATATGCCGGTCGCTTGGCTGTCGTTAAACTCAATATTGATGAAAACCCACAAACCCCTCAGCATTACGGCGTGCGCGGCATACCGACTCTGATGCTGTTTAAAGACGGTGAAGTTGAGGCAACTAAAGTTGGCGCCTTGACTAAATCGCAACTGGCCGATTTCATCGATAACAATATTTAATATTCAAGCAAACTCGGGGTTGTCGTAATTTATTTGGACGGCCCCGACTATTTTGATATATAATCGCGCTGCTTTTTTCGGCATCTTCCTTACCCGTCTATGGGTAAAGTCCAACAATTTTACCATTCCTTTGTTTTTACGGCCGTTCGCCGTGCTTTTCATTCCTTCGAGTTCCCGTTAACCTATGAATCTAACCGAGTTAAAATTAAAACAAGTCAGTGAGCTTATTGATATTGCTGAGTCATTGGGACTCGAAAATGTCGCCAGAACACGCAAACAAGACCTCATCTTCGCGATTTTAAAAAAACAAGCCAAAAGCGGAGAGGATATCTACGGTGACGGCGTATTGGAAATTCTACAAGACGGTTTCGGTTTTCTTCGCACGCCTGGCTGCTCTTATCTAGCCGGCCCCGACGATATTTATGTTTCACCTAGTCAGATAAGACGCTTCAATCTCCGCACCGGCGACACTGTCAGCGGCAAAATTCGCCCTCCGAAAGAATCGGAACGTTACTTCGCAATGCTCAAAGTTCAAAACATTAACTTCGAAGCGCCCGAAAATACCAAAAACAAGATTCTCTTTACCAACCTCACCCCCCTGTTTCCAAACGTACGCTTCACACTAGAAAAAGGAAATGGTACCAGTGAGGACTTGACGGGCCGCATTATCGATCTGATCGCGCCAATCGGCAAGGGACAACGCGGACTGATCGTTTCGCCACCGAAAGCCGGTAAAACGATGATCATGCAAAGCTTGGCCCATTCAATCGCCGAAAAAAACCCCGATTGTTATTTGATCGTTTTATTGATCGACGAGCGCCCCGAAGAGGTGACCGAAATGGAGCGTTGCGTTCGCGGTGAAGTCATTTCGAGCACCTTCGATGAACCCGCAACTCGGCATGTGCAAGTGGCCGATATGGTGATAGAAAAAGCCCGAAGACTGGTCGAGCATAAACACGATGTAGTCATCCTGTTAGATTCGATTACACGATTAGCGCGTGCATACAATACCGTAGTGCCTTCTTCCGGCAAGGTATTAACCGGGGGTGTCGACGCCAATGCCTTGGAAAAACCCAAACGCTTTTTCGGAGCCGCAAGAAATATCGAGGAAGGCGGGAGCCTTACTATCATTGCAACCGCATTGATCGATACCGGCTCGAGAATGGATGATGTAATTTACGAGGAATTCAAAGGCACCGGCAACATGGAACTGCATCTAGACCGCAAATTGGCCGAAAAACGGATTTATCCGGCGATCAATATCAATCGATCCGGCACACGTCGTGAAGAATACCTGGTCGACTCTGAAGAACTGCAAAAGACTTGGATATTGCGAAAAATTCTTCAACCAATGGATGAAATGGCGGCTTCCGAGTTCTTATTAGGCAAACTCAAGGACTTCAAGACTAATTCTGAATTTTTCGATTCGATGAGGCGTTGATTTTTTGAGCACTAGCATAGTTATGACGAATCGACCCGTATATTAAGATAATCCAGATATTTGATAGACTGACAAAAACTCAGTATCGTTGCATCTTTGTAGAAGCTATACCTTTACCGAAACCGCTATTGCTAATGAGACTCCGGCGTGTCGAAGCACAAGGATCTGCTTCTTTCGCAAAAAGTACTGTCCAGCAATCCATTTCATCGATGCTTTTTTGTTAAAGGCCACTTATTGGGACGCAAATATGACAGCAAAACGCATTGCAATCATTCAAGGCCATCCCGATCCGGATGAGCAACGATTTTGCCGAGCCCTTGCCAACGCCTATGCCGACGGAGCCCTTTCTGTAGGGCATCAAATCAAAACGATCGACATTGCCCGAATCGAATTTCCGGTTCTCCGTACACAACACGAATTTGAGCACGGCGCAATAAGCGAATCGATTCAACAAGCCCAAGACATTATTCAATGGGCGGAGCATCTCGTGGTGATCTACCCGTTATGGCTCGGCAGCATGCCCGCCTATCTGAAAGCGTTTCTCGAACAAGTGTTCAGGCCCGGATTCGCCGCAATCAAGTCAACAGAGGGCAGCCCTTGGAAAAAATGCCTGACAGGAAGAAGTGCGCGAATAGTCGTAACCATGGGCATGCCGGCTTTCGTATACCGCTTCATTTATTTGGCTCATAGTTTGAAAAGCCTGGAGAGAAATATCCTTGGATTTTGCGGTATCGGGCCAACCAAAGATACTTTGATCGGCATGGTCGAGGCCATCGGCGATGAAAAAAGACGTCAATGGCTGCTCCGACTGGAAAAGCTGGGGCGGAAAGGTAAATAAAAACCGAATCCGATTAACTTCAAGGGCTTAGCGGCATTATTCGCAACGATATGAGCTTCACCCATTGGGTATGTAATGCAGCCCTTTAGTCTTCAACTTGCGTGTCCGGGCACGAACAGACTACAACACATACCAAAGACTCTTTATACTTCGCGCGGTCATGTTTGCGGATTTTATGGCAATGCTATTTTGTTCGACGCTTACAGGGACGTAAGCGGTAGACTGCGTCGGGAACTGGCAGTCGAGAGCAAGGCGCGAAAACAGGCGTTAAGCTAAGCTATGTAACTGTTTTCGCATAGCTTCCGCTCCTGCTCACGCCCCTTATCTACATCCATGGTAAGGCCGCTATCGGACAAAAGAGCGCGTTAGCTTACCAGCAAATGTGACCGCGCGAAGTATATTAGGGTTACGCTTTCGATTTATTTTGTTGGAGGCACATAACCTTCCGGCATTTCAGCTCCACCACCGAATAAAAATTTATTTCTTTCTTCCTCAAGAAATTTTTTAGCTTTAGGATCGAAACTGGCCAACCGATGTTCGTTGATCAGCATGGTTTGCAAACTCAACCAATCCTGCCAGGCTTGTTTTGAAATCGTATCAAATATTTGCTGCCCTTTAGGCCCCGGAAACGGCGGCGCATCCAAGCCTTCGGCATCGATACCCAATTTTGCACAGCGAATAATTCTGGTCATAGTCAGTCCTTATAAAGTTGTTGCAACAACCGCTTGATCGGCGCGGCTAAAGCAAGTGATGAAAATTGCTCAGGTTTATACCAGAGCATACGGTTTGCTTCCATCACAAAATGATTAGGGTTATTGGTTTGGAAGTGTAGCGGCGTAAAATCCAGATGATAATGCGAAAAGCTATGCCGCTCTTGAGGTAGCGTGCGGTCATAGATGATGTCGATATGACGAGTTATACACCATAAGCGTGCCGATTCAATCGTATCGAATTCGGGGAGGCTCCATAGCCCCCCCCAGATTCCGACACCAGGCCTTTTTTCAAGCAAGATACTGTTATCGCTTGCCGTTAAGCATAAAATATAAATCTGTTTAACCGGTGACTTACGCGCCGGTTTCGGCGCCGGTATAGTCGCCGTTCTATTTTCGAGATGAGCCCTGCAAGCCGAAGCGAGCGGACAAACCGCGCAATTGGGCTTGCCGCGAGTACAGACCGTGGCGCCTAGATCCATAATCGCCTGAGTATAATCTTCGACCCGATGGACCGGTGTATACAAAGCGCTCAGTTTCCAGAGCTTTTTAATCGCGTCGGTTGAGCCGGGCCATTCGCAAATGCCGGCGAAGCGGGTCAACACTCTTTTGACATTACCGTCCAAAATCGGATGGCTTTTTTTGAAAGCAATGCTCAATATCGCACCTGCGGTCGAACGGCCAATGCCGGGCAATTCGACCAGTCCGTCGAGACTGTCCGGAAACGCGCCGTGTGCAGCTATGATTTGCGCGCATTTCTGCAAATTGCGCCCCCGGGCATAGTAACCAAGGCCCGCCCAATATTGCAAAACCGTATCGACCGACGCCTCAGCGAGTGATTGAATATCGGGAAAACGAGCGATGAATGCATTGAAATAAGGAATTACTGTTGCCACTTGGGTTTGCTGCAACATGACTTCGGAAACCCAAACTTTGTAAGGTGACGCCGGGTTTTGCCATGGCAAGTCATGCCTTCCGTGGATGTCGAACCAGGCCAATAACCGGTCTTGAAATTCGTTCGGAGTCATTGGAATCAGAAAATATTAAATACTGCGAAATGAAATGACCTAACCGTCATGAAGATATTTTTCATCTCCACGGAAATAGAAAGCCGTCCGCTTACTCACCCACCGGACAAGCCGCCGTGAAACCGGCTCTTGCGTTATTTAAGGCAGAACCAACAACTTGAAAAAACTTTTCGGTGCGCCGCAAATAGGGCAGACCCAGTCGTCGGGAATATCTTCCCAGCGCGTGCCGGGTACGACACCGCTGTCCGGATCGCCTTTTGCTTCGTCGTAAATGTGCTCGCATTCCATACAGTGGTATTTTCTATATTCGGACATCGTGGTTGCCTCCTTTAGCAATGGCCGGGGCTCAATGACCCTATTTATTGTGACTTTAACATATCAATAGTTAATATTCGGTCACCCTTATTCAAAAAGTGCGGCCAAGCTAGCAGCCAGCTAAATACCAGGGAGCTTAGTAGTGGCTATCAAAAGGCTTGTTTCGAGTATTTGGAACAAACAAAGCCGCCTTGAAACGGCATCAAAAAAACTTTTTCAACAAATCGCCGACGCCGGGACCGACTTTTTTATCGAGCTTGTCGAGCAATTTGTCTTTTTTTCGCTCGAGCTTTTCCAGCTGTTGGTCTTTGAGCATGGTAGCAATATCGAGTTTATATTCCGGCTCTTTGAAATTACCGGTAATGTTGATAATGACCGGTATTTCCTTGATCTTGTCGGCCGTGCTTTCGGCTGCTTTACTACGAACCAGTTTCGCATTGACCCGGTAATCGATCCATTCGGATTTCAAATCAGCGGTACCTTTCCCGGCGGCTTCGAGCTTAGAGCCCTTAGCAATAAGGTCGTTGTTGCTAATAACGCCATTGAAGATTCGGGCGCTGCCCTTGATTTCGGAAAAAGCGGTTTGATCCTTCGGATTGTCTCGGAGAATCTGTGCGCCTTTTAACAACGATTTAGCATCGTCGATCATTTGTTGCAGATTAAAACCGCGAATAATGCTGTCCTTGAAAAAAAAATCGACCTGACCGTTCAACGAAGATTTAAGCGCTTTGCTATCATTACCGCTTGCTTGTAGTTTAGTCGATGCGGTTAATGCCCCGGCAATTTTTGCATTGCCTGCATAATCGTTCAACAAAGGTTCGATTTGTATCCCCTTGAATTTTTCGTTGAGCCGCCATTGCGGCAATTCGCCGGTCACATCTAGATTCATCGCGCCCTCATAAGAGCCTTGATACAATGCTTTTACTGCTTGCTCGGTGTTGACTTTGCCTTCTTTGGCAGTCAATTTGAGATCGATACCGTGTAGTAAAAGATTGCTGATTGTGAGCCTGCCGATCGATAACAAGCCGTTGATATTCAATCTTCTCAAGGTTTCGACCGGAATCATCGAAGCGCCCGCGGCGACTGCGGCGGCAGGTCCCGCAATCGGTTGTGCCGCCTTATCTGATTCGTCTTCAGGCGCTAAATAACGATCGGCATTCAAGCTATCGACGTTTAAATTGAATGATATTGCCGGATCGCCGAAATTATCGACGCGGCCGTCACCTTTAATCGCGCTATCGTCGAGCTGAATGCTGATACTTTGTAAATCCGCCGATTCGGATGTAACCTGTAATCTGAAATCCGCGCTTAGTGACGTCAATGCCTGAGCATCACGCATAACAGGAGGATCGATGCCGGCCTTCTTTAACCATGCCGATGGATTCAAACGGGCAATGCTCACCGGACCCTCGAAAACGGGCGCGTCAATCACCTGCTTTCCGCTGAACGATGCAATCACATGCAAGTCCCCTGATTCGACATCGAGCTTGGTCAATTCCAGCGTTTGTGCATTTAAATTCAGCTCGGCTAGAGCCGTCATTTTTGCCGACAGGGAGCCGGCTGGAATGTCTTTTCCTCGAATCTCGGTAGATAAATCGAATCGGGTCACTTGAAAATGATCAAAATTTTCGTTGAGCGACACGGCAGAGGACAATTGGTAATGACTCGTTCTTTCTTGTTCAGGCTGTTCCAATATAAATCGAAGTTTAAAATCGATGGGCTTTCCAAAAGCCAGATCGCCCGAAGCAAAATTCAATTCTTTGATCGAAAAGCGCTTATCGTTTTGCCTGTCGTGCCAATTCAACCGGGCATTTTCAAGCGAAACACCGGCAACCGCTAGGCCGGCAACCGTCTTAAGCCCTTTAGCGTCTTTGTCTGTGTCGACAGTATCGGTATCTTCCCACTCGGTTGATGTCGCCGCGGTATACGCCTCGGGTTGAGCTTGCTTGAAATCGTCCCAATTACTGATTCCGGTCTCGTTTTTTTCTAAATTTAAAATCAAGCCTTTCATGACGACACGATCCACTTCGAACTTTTTCGATAATAAAGGCAGTAATTTGGCTCTAATTTGCACGTTTTCGACTTCAGCGAACGGAATTTTTTGAAAACCTTCGGCATTACTTAAGGCCAGTTTTTCGGCAGTGACGCCAATCCATGGAAAGATCGATAATTCGATATCGCCCGCGATAGTCAAATCGCGACCGGTTTTGTCTTTAATCGCCGAAGCAATTTGCGGCTTAAAATCATTGGGGCTGAACAATAAAGGCAAAGCCACCGCTGCAATGACAATGAGCAAAATGATAGCCGCTAAAACCGATAAAGCTATTTTCAGGGTTTTTAGCACAGCCAGTCTCCTTCGTGAATAAAGATGTGATTAACGATTCAATTTGAATTATTATGCATAGACGATTCGTTACGTTAAGCGCTAATCCGGCTTAAATCAATCGAAATGTTGTCGAGGCCGCCGGATGCTAGGTTCCGAATGGGTTAACGAAATCAAATCCTGGTGGATCGATTGCATTATTGAAAAATACGCCGTGACCTCGTGAAGCTTAAAAAGGCTTTCATTAAGGCACACGACTTAATAAAAAGAAAAGGGAGGGTAACTCAATGTTGTTTGCTCAAATTGCCGGAATCGTTATGGTGGTATGGTTTTACCAAACCGCGAAAAAATTAGGTGAAAATCCGATGAACTGGGCGATAACCGGTTTGGTCGGTTATTGGTTGACTTGGTGGATCGTCAAATTATCAATCAAAAGTCTTCAGTTGGATGCCCTTGCAGGAAATTCGGTCATCTTAAAGTTTGCGATCATTTTAACCCCTGCAGTTCTTGCGATTCTTGCCACATTGTTCATCCGGAAAAAATATCTGGTCGATGCAGCCGAGTCGAAACAAAACAAACCGTAATTTACGGATTATTAGAATAAAAAAGGCGCATTGCCAACCGGCAATACGCCTTTTTTAAGCCTATCGAATCACTCGATTAGAGCTTGTCGGCATTTTTCTCCAGATACTCGGCAACGCCTGCAGGGCTTGCGTTCATACCCGAATCGCCTTTATTCCAGCCCGCTGGGCAGACTTCGCCATTTTCTTCGAAGAATTGCAGGGCGTCGACCATACGAATCAATTCGTCCATGTTACGGCCCAGAGGCAGATCGTTAACGACTTGATGACGAACCACGCCTTCCTTGTCGATCAAGAATGTCCCACGATAAGCGACGGCTGGTGCCGCGGCTTCGACATCGTAATCCTTGCAAATACCGTGTGAAATATCGGCTGCCATCGTATAACGGACCGGGCCGATACCGCCTTTGTTGACCGGTGTATTACGCCATGCATTGTGCGTAAAGTGAGAGTCGATCGAAACGGCAATCACTTCGACGCCACGGCTTTTGAATTCGTCAATGCGATGATCGAGAGCGATCAATTCGCTAGGGCAAACAAAAGTAAAATCCAACGGATAGAAAAAAACTACCGCATATTTCCCTTTTGTCGCTTCGGAAAAATTAAAAGCGTCGACTATTTCGCCATTGCCCAATACGGCTGGAACGGTAAAATCGGGGGCTTGTTTACCTACTAATACGCTCATCGAATGTCTCCAAGTGATTAAAAGTAGAAGGTTATATAAGTTGAGGACAACCACCATTAGGTGGCATACTTGCATTCTACACCAATTTACTAGGATATTGTCACCCATCCCTAACTTTTAACTTGCTTTTATTTTGGGAATAAGGATAATTTGTAAGCATAGGCTTACATAAGTAAGTTTTAATAATTTAGTAATATTTTTCTGCTTCACGCGGAATAACCTCAATGTATTAGCGGCAAATATTCTCTGTTCAACTAAATGGTGAAAACCGTTAGTAGGTTCAAATGCTATGGTAAAACATAAACAAATCACAGAGCCCGATGTATTCGGGTATCAGGTCCGAATCGTTCGGCGTGGCAAGGAAACGAGTCGTTATTTTTCTCATAAGCTTTGGGGAAACAAAAATAAATCCTTGAAAGCCGCTATCGCTTGGCGCGATCAAATGTTGGTGGCTTTGAAAGGCAGCAAGACGCGCTTTCTCAAGCCCCCGAAAAATAAAACGACTACGGGACTGACCGGCGTTTCTAGAACTATCAAGTACGACCACCGCAAGGATAAGAGTTACTTATGCTATACGGTATTCTGGGTTAAGGACGGCAAGTCTAGAAACAAAACCTTTCAGGTTGGCAATGTCGAAAAAGTCACAGCCGACGATGAATTGCACGCATTTCGTACCGCGCGCTTATTCCGTAGTTGCTATGAATACGCGATAGACAACGATCTGGAATTCGACGATAGTCAATTTGCTGGCTGGAAAAAACGTCGTTTGTACGACGACCCCAATCTCAGAGTTGTTTAAAAAATCACCGAGTAGCAGAGCCTATATTTACTCGGCTCTGCTTGGCAGAGACATCGCACTCAAGAAGTCTCGTTGGCCTTACTCAAGAAACTGAGCCATTGTTCGGCGTTTTTTCTATTGTTTGGGAAACTTTTCGCCCTGGCAAAAGATTGGCGGGCCTGTTCGGTGTTATTGCTTTCGTAATAACTCATCCCGAGAATCATATAAGCCTGGCCGGGTTGTTTCAATCCGCCTTTTGCCAATGCGTTATTTATCGCGGCAATAGCTGCCTTCCAGTTTTCCTGCTCATAATAGATTTGTCCGAGTTGTTGATAAAGACTGCCTTTATCGTCCAGCTTAGAAGCCGTTTCCAAGGCTTTAACGGCCTTGTCCAATTCCCGTGCCTGCCTCCAGGCGTTAGCCAGTAATTCCCAATTTTTTACCGTACTCCCGATTTTTTTCGCATTGAGCTCGGACTGTAATAAGGAAGCTGCTTTATAAGGCGATCCGGCATACAGAAACAAATTAACCAAATCCAAAATATCCTGTTCCGAATTGAATAGGCCTTTTTTGTATGCCAGATGCTTTATCGTGACCGCTTGCGTGTATTGATTCAACTGCTGATAAACCGAAGCCAATTGCGTCCAGTAGTCTTTTTTGGTCGGATTGGCCGCCATCAGCTTGCGCAATAACGGTATCGCCGATTGATAGTCTTTTAATTCATAAAACAACGCGAGTTGCAGTTGATACCAAGAATCCTCGGGCTTGGCCGTCGACTGAATGGCTTTGGTGATATGAGGCAGGGCATTTCGATATTGTTTCAATTGAGTATAAGCATTCGCCAATAGCACATGAGTTTGTACATCCGGAACAGGATTTTTGGCCAGCCACGGCTTTAATATCGAAACCGCTTTGGCATACTGCTCGGTAGCCAAATATAGTTGACCCAGGTTTAAGAGCGCATCTTGCTGTTGTTTGTCGGGCAAGGTATTTAATGCAACGGCTTTTGACAACCATTCGGCAGCCTTAGCATATTGCTCCTTGAGCGCATAAACCGAAGCCAAGCTGCGCAACACGACGGCCTGATCCAAGCTGCCGGCGTTGACCTCGCCGAGCATCGCCAATAATTGCTGCTCGGCCTTGCCGTATGCCTTATCAGCGATAAGCCGGTCCGTAGACTGTATTTTTTGATAAAGCGCCGGAGAAATCGTCGCTTGCTTGGTATCGGCCGCGGCAGCAATCGGTCCGGTCAATAACGAAACAACCAATAAGCTGAGTATGTGCGTTCGCTTCATTTGGACAGTTTAAACTCCAAGGTTTGTTGAGCCCTTTGTTCATAAGCCTTGCCGTCGACCACTTTCGCTTTGAACTTCCATCGCTTGACGGCGGCAAGCGCTTCGCGGTTAAAAATATCGCTCGGGTGAGACTCGACCACAACCGCATCGCTGACTTCGCCCGTTTTCGTAATCGTAAATTCCACCTTGACCCAACCTTCGATGCGCCGGCTTGCCGCACGCATCGGATAGCGCGGCGGAATACGTACCAAAGGCGTAACATCGGTCGTAATCGTACCGTTACCGACCGCTGCACTCGGCGCGGCAGGCGAGGGTGCAGCCGCACCTGCCGACAAGCCTTCCAGAGCCGAACCGCCGAAACGGGCGCTCGGTAACGGCACGCTCAGATTTGGAATCGCCAAATTCGGTTGAGCGGCGGCCATCGGTTGTGTGTGCTGCGTTTGCATCGGCGGTGGCGGCGGGCGTTTTTCGGGTGGAGGTGGCGGCTTGACGGTCTTTTTTTCCTGAACCTGCGGCTTGGTTTCTCGTTTCAGGCGCACGAATTCGACCATTTGCAGGTTATCGGTTTTCTTGAAACCGCTCCCTCTATTCATCACCATCGCTTGCATAAGCCAAAACAAAGCCAGCGTAACGCCTAGCCCGGCCAATAAAGAAATCGCAAGGCGCTTCACTTCGATTCCGTTTCCGTCGCAATCGCCGCATTGGTAATACCGGCCAAACGGATTTGATCCATGACTTGCACTAAAACATGCGTTTTAGTATCCCGGTCGGCGGCTATGATGACCGAACCGAGCGGATTTTCGGCCTGCAAGCGCGCGACATTGGCCCTGACCGCACGGACATCGACCGCGCGTTTATCGATCCATATTTCGCCGTTGGCTTTGATCGATACGATAATATGAGCCTGCTCCTTTTTCTCGGCAGTTTGTGCAGTAGGCCGGTTAACGTCGATCCCGGATTCTTTAACGAAAGACGTCGTCACAATGAAAAAAATCAGCATGATGAACACGATGTCGAGCATCGGTGTCATATCGATATCGGAAATCTGATCGGATGTCGAGCGGCTGGTAGTACGTCGCATAAATAAACAATCTCGTTATTGGAATTTCAATAAATCGGCTAAATGATGGGTTTCGTCGCTGACGCGTTCTTCTATCGTTTTACTGAAATAAAGACCGGCGATCGCAATCACCATTCCCGACATGGTCGGAATCGTCGCAAGCGAAATACCGGAGGCCATCGCCCGGGCATTACCGGTTCCGGTCACCGCCATTACATCGAAGACATGGATCATACCGGTCACGGTACCTAATAGTCCAAGTAAAGGACATAAGGCAATCAGCATTTTGATGATAGTCAACGACTTACCCATCGTCAGCTTCGCTTCGGAAATAATAAAATTTCGAATGTTATGCGCATCGTAAGAACTTTTATCGACACGGCTTTCCCATTGTTCCAGCCATACTTGCCGATCCTTCGGATAATTTAACCGAAAATACAACAAACGTTCGGCGATCAGGCACCACAAGCCGATAGAAACGAACAAAATAACCTTCAAAACGATGCCGCCGCTATCGAGAAAATGGCCGACTGAATCGAAAATAGAGAAAAACCCGTTCATTACTTTCCGGCCCGGCGACTGATGATGCCGGCACTTTGTTCATCGAGAACTTGAATCAGCGCACGGCTACGGTAAGCCAATAGACTATGCAAAAACAGTAAAGGAACGGCTGCGCACAAACCCAACATCGTCGTAACCAAGGCTTGCGAGATCCCGCTCGCCATCAATTTCGGATCGCCGGTGCCGAATAGACTGATCGATTGGAAGGTCGCGATCATACCGGTAACGGTACCGAGCAGTCCTAACAGCGGCGCGACGGCGGCCAATAGTTTGATCATCGACAACCCTTTTTCCAAGACCGGCACCTCGCGGGTAATTGCTTCGTCGAGAATCAACTCCAGCGTTTCGGTGTTTTGCGTCTGATTTTGTTCGACCGCGGCAATGATGCGGCCTAGAGGATTGGCTTCGGAAACCTCTGTCGAGGCTATTTGGTCGCTAACCCGCTTATGAGTTTGCGTTAACATCAACAACCGATACAGTCCGTATGCCAGGCCGAAGCCGCCCAACAGTAAGATAATGTAACCGATCCCACCGCCTTGCTGAATTCGTTCGATAGCATTCGGTGCTTGAATTAGCATACTCAAAATGACTCCGCGCGTGGGATCAACGCCCAAGTCGGCGGTTCCGGACGAAGCCGAGGCAAATTTTTCGGCAAGACTGTTATAAGCGCCGCCCGGTTGCCGCGCCAATTCGACCAATTTTCCGGTTTCGGATAAGTAGCGGAGATACTGCCCGTCAGCAATCGCATTGAAGGTACCAACACGCACCACTTGGGCCTGACGCGGCTCGCCCGATGCCATTAAAATATCGCTGTCGAATTTGACAACCTTGCCGGATTCGGTCATTTCTTGGAGCAGATAGAACCAAAGCGATTCAAGCTCTTCCAAGGTCGGCAATGCCTTGCTTTGCGTCATTATCGCCAATTTTCCGGTACGCTCCGGAAACTGCGCCGAAACGATGGAACCTTCCAGATCGGCTTTTAAATCGCCGGCAGCTTGTTTCGCAACGCCGGTCAATTCACGCAAAATACCGCTACGATTGTCGAGTTCAACCTGCAAACGGTCGAGCGCCTGCTCGTTCGCTTCCATTTTATCTTTAAATTGTTTGCTCAAACGTTCTTGAGCCGCCAGTTCGTTTTTGGCCGACTGCAACAATTCCTGCTGCTTGGCATGATCCGCAATAAAACGGGCCTCGCGTTCGCGATTGATTTTGCCTTCGATGCCCTGGGATTTTTGAATTTCCTTCAGCAATTGATCGAGCGAAAGTCGGTCGGCGATCGCATTGCCGGACAATAACAATACGGTCAGTAGTAAAGTCATTACTCTCATTGGCTTGCCTCCGGCGCCGGCAACGGTAACGTTAATAAGTCGGGGGCGGCTTCTTTACGGGCGATTCTTAGCCCGTCGCGTATCGCATTGCGATAGCTCGAAGGCAACGTTTCCCAAGAGTGAGTTTCTTTGTTCCAGTAACCGGTTTCGCTACCGTCGAGACGTTGAAAATACAACGCGACACGGCCCAAGCGCAAAAAATCGACTGAACTGACCGTTCCTCCCAATTCCAGATCGGCCCGATAGGCTTCGATGGTATTGCCGTATTCGTTTTCAACTTGAAACGCTTCGATGATGCGGCGAAATTTTTCGGCAGGGGTGACGTCGGCGCGGTTAATCATGTCTTTTAGCTGACTCAAGCGCTCCTGGCGCTCTTCAGGCAAAAACGGTACATCCAACGCGATGAATTGCTCGAGACTGTCGAGCATGCGCAGAATCAGCGGTACGATTTCGCGTTGTGTCTCCTCAATCTGATCGAGCTGCCGCTCGAGTGAGGCTTTCTCCTGTTGCTGAGAAGCGAGCAAATCTTTCAGATGTTTGTTGTAAGTCTGCAAGGTGTCCGCATGCCGAGTTGCGCTGCGGTATTCCTCGAGCATTTTTTGAGTTTGATCGCTGAGCCGGTCGATAGTTTTTTGAGAATCGACGGCTGCTTTATTGGTCGCCATATCGGCATCGATCGCTTGATTCAAAGGATCCGAATAAGCGCCGGCGGACAAAAAAAGCGCAGTAACGCCGGCCAGAGCCTTGGAAAATCGGCGCGTTAAAAACATAAATTAAATCCGAGTAATGTTAAAACGAAAGTAACTTTATCACAGTTGTAAATGCAAACAAGAGTCATTTAGCTATTTCATGAAGAAAATTACGGTTACTCTCTATCTTCCCGAAGAATCATTTAACTTTAGTTAGGCCTAAGCGCAAGCACCGTAGTGCAATAGTATAAATAAAGAGAGGAATAAATTATTTGCTAATAACAATGATTCTCATTACTATTAAAACAAAGTTCATTCTAACAACGCTTTCCTTTTTTGGAAACCATCATAAAAAGCCGCATATGAATGTTTTAAAATTAAATCCATTATCGCTACCTATTGAATTGGTAATCAAACAAATACCGACATTACTGTGTTCGCAAATAGCACAAAGCCGTTGGTTGCTTACAAAAATGTCGGCATTTCGTTTACGACACCAGAACTCCTCTTTAGCGTCGAACAACTTAAAGCAAGAAACGCCGCAAGTCTACGACAAGCCATGCTCGATACGCATCGAGATCGATCCGGAAAAAATTCAGTTCCTTTTAGCAACTCGGCAACTATGTGCAGCTGATTTTCACTGCCTCGACCAAGCATCCCATCGTTGTATTCGCGAACTGTGTTTACAAACCTACCTGCGACCACTTGTTAATAGCAAAGTTTCCGGCATAGATACGCCAAAGCCTGATAGAAGCAATTAAAGACCACAACTCGTTGATGCAACTTTCGGCCAACAATGTCATATTCATAGAAGGAAAACAGGAAGTCCATAGACATTGCCATGCGAAATTCAATACTGAAAAGTCTTAACATATAGACCCTATCTAAATGCTTGTTTGCATTAAGCCTTAATTTTACAGACCCTGCTTTTCCTTCCCATTTATATCTCCCAAACGACTTATTTTTTAGCCTTTCTTTTTGTTCTGATTAGTCAAAAAGGGTATGGTGTGACCTATAGTCCATTCAGGCTACCTATGACCGACCTGTGAAAAAGCCTGCTGTTTTCTTGTTTAGGTAATAGCAATCTTTAGTGTCGTAGACAATCCGGAAGCCCAAACAGGAGTATTAAAATATGGCTGTACAATGGGATCAGCTGATTCAAAATGCCGTGGCATTTCGCCATACCCTACATCGAAAACCTGAACTAAGCTGGCAAGAACGGGAAACCGCGAAGCGAATTCGCAATGAACTTTCCCGTTTAGACATCGCTTGGCGAGCCTGCGCCGACACCGGCACCGTGGCCCGATTGGCGAGCAATAAAAGCGGTCGTCACATCGCCTTGCGCGCCGACATCGACGCACTTCCTATCCATGAAAGCAGTGGTATGGCTTGGTCCTCGCAAACGGCAGGATGCATGCACGCCTGCGGACATGACGGCCACACGGCCACGCTGATCGCGGCCGCACACTGGCTCAAAACTCACGAAGACAGCTTGCCGGGTCCGGTAAGTCTGTTATTTCAACCGGCCGAAGAAGGCGGTCATGGCGCCAAACGCATGATCGAAGACGGCGCGCTCGAAGGCGTCGACGTCATATACGGATGGCACAATTGGCCGGCGATACCGTTCGGTCAGGCAGTCTGTCCCGACGGGACGGTCATGGCCGGTAACGGCACCTTCGAAATCGTTGTTCAAGGCCAAGGCGGACATGCCAGTCAACCGGAGGCCTGCCGAGACCCTGTAGTTGCGGCGGCAGCTATCGTCATTGCCCTGCAACAGACGCTATCGCGCCGGCTGCCGCCTCAGGAAGCCGCCGTGCTGAGTGTCACCTCGATCGAAGCCTCCAGCTCGCCTACCGTGATTCCCGACAAGGCCTTGATCGGCGGCAGCTTCCGCATCGCCCACGAATTCACACGCGACCGATTGGCGCAATGCATTCAGGACATTTCAACGGCCACCGCCGCCGCTTATGGGGTCGATTGCCACGTTACGGTCTTTCCAAGATATGGAGCGTCGATCAACCACCTCGAACCTGCCGCTTTTTATCGTCAAACATTACTGCATGAATTGGGCAGCGACGGACTCAGCCAAAATACGCCGCTTCCAATCATGGCCTCTGAGGATTTCCATTATTACCTGAACGCGATCCCAGGTGCCTTTGCGTTGATCGGTTCCGATGACGGCATGCAGGTGCACCAACGACCCTGCCATAGTCCGGAATACGATTTCAATGACGCCTTGATCGATCGAGTCACAAGAATTTATGCACGTCTGGCCGGTGTGCCCGTGCCGAACGACGAGAACTGACGTCACAGCTCACTCATAGCCAGTATCCTCCAAAGCGGCGCGTAAACAAGAAAAGCGTTATTTGGCAACAAGGTTGCTGAATAAGCATTACCCGGGCGGCTTGCCGCCCCGACAACCTTAAGGAGAGTATTCATGAAAGTCTTTGAACAATGGGAATCCGAAATTCGCGGTTACTGCCGCGTATATCCGACCGTTTTCAAATCGGCCTCCAATGCCCGCCAAGTGGATGAGTCGGGAAGATCCTATATCGACTTCTTTGCCGGTGCCGGTGTGCTCAATTTCGGCCATAACAACCCATTGATGAAAAAAGCGTTAATCGAATTCATCGAGGCGGACGGCATAGCGCACAGTCTGGATACCTATACCTCGGTAAAACGCGATTTTATCGAAGCCTTTGCCAATAGCGTGCTAAAACCGCGAAACATGAATTATAAAATGCAATTCATGGGACCGACCGGCACTAACGCGGTCGAAACCGCGCTGAAATTGGCGCGCAAGGTCACCGGGCGCCGTACGATTATTGCGTTCAATCACGGTTTTCACGGCATGACGCTGGGCTCGCTGGCCTGCACGGCAAACCAATATTTCCGCAATGCCGCCGGCGTACCCTTGGAATATGTCCGTCATGAACCCTTCGGCTGCGAAAAGCCCTGCATCGGTTGCCAATTAGGCTGCGGCTTGGAGTCCCTCGAACAATTACGCGCGCAATTTTCCGATTCGTCGAGCGGCCTGGAACCGCCGGCGGCGTTTTTAGTCGAACCGATTCAAGCCGAAGGCGGCGTCAATGTAGCCAGTCGTGAGTGGTTGCATGCCGTACAAAAACTGGCGCACGATCTAGGCGCGTTATTGATTTTTGACGACATCCAAGCCGGTTGCGGACGCACCGGCCAGTATTTCAGCTTTGACGGAATGGGCTTAGAACCGGATATTATTAATCTAGCCAAGGGAATCGGCGGCTACGGCACGCCGCTGGCGATGAATTTGGTCAAACCTGAACACGACAAACATTGGCAACCCGGCGAACATACCGGCACGTTTCGGGGACAAGGCTTCTCCTTCGTCGCCGGCAAAGTGGCGCTATCTTATTTCGACGATGACGCGTTGATGAACGATGTCAAGCTGAAAGGCGCTAAGATGCAGCAGCATCTCGAAGACTTGACGGAGCGCTTCGGGCAAGGGCGGTTTCAAGTGCGCGGCAAAGGTATGCTGCAAGGGCTGGACATCGCCGATGGCGCCTTGGCGAAAAACATCGTTAATCTTTGCTTCGAACGCGGGCTGCTTCTCAGCGCCTGCGGAACGGGCGGCAAAGTCATCAAAATGATTCCGCCGCTTACGATTCCGGAAGCCGATCTGCTCGAAGGTTTAACGATTTTCTCGGGCGTCTTAGCGGATGCTTTGGAGGCCTTATGATTGAACGCGACGATATGACTTTTCCGTTCGCCGAATACCAACGCCGAATCGACGAACTGCGTGGGCGGATGCAAAAACGGCTGCTCGACGCTATCGTAATCAGCGATCCGGAAAACCTGATGTATCTAACCGACTATCAAACGACCGGCTATTCGTTTTTTCAGGCCCTGGTCATCCCGCTCGACAACGAACCGTTCATGATCACTCGAAAACTCGAAGAATCCAATGTTTATGCGCGGACTTGGGTGGAAATCACGCGACCTTATCCCGATACCGGCGACGCCATTCAAATGCTCGTGGAATCGCTTCGAGAATTCGGTTTGAATGGCAAACATATCGGTTACGAACGCAACAGCTACTTCTTTCCGGCCTATCATCAGGACTCGATTCACACGACCTTCACCGACGGGCGCTTATTGGATTGCTTCGGCATCGTCGAACAAGGGCGCATCACCAAATCTCCGGTGGAAATCGAAATCATGCGCAAGGCCGCGCATGCGACCGAAGCCGGCATGATGGCCGGATTCGAGGCTTGCGTAGCCGGTGCGACCGAAAACGAGATCGGAGCCGCAATCAGCGCCGGCATGTTCCGAGCGGGCGGCGAAACGCCCGCAGTAATGCCTTATGTCACTAGTGGTCCACGCACGATGATCGGCCATGCTACTTGGGAAGGACGCGTCGTGCAGCCTGGCGAACATGTCTTTCTCGAAGTCGGCGGCTGCTACCGGCGCTACCATACCGCGATGATGCGCACGGTCGTTCTGGGCGATATGACGGATACATTCTATAAAGCTCAGGAAAAAATGAAATTGGCGCTGCAACGGCTGAAAGAAATCATGCGCCCCGGCCTAACGGTTTCGGACGCCGATAATCTGGTGCGCGCGATCATCACCGATAACGACATAGGCGCCAGACTGATCACGCGTTCAGGCTATTCGATCGGCATCGCTTTTCCGCCGAGCTGGGACGAAGGTTATATCATCAGCCTAAAGCAAGGTATTTCGACGGTGCTGGAAGAAGGCATGACATTTCACATCATCCCGTGGATGTGGGGCGTCGAAGGCAATAAAACCATGGGCATATCGGACACGCTTTACGTGACCGAAAATGGCTGCGAATCCTTTTTCACGCTGGATCAGGATTTTGTCGTAAAGCCCGAATACGCGGCTTAGGCAAGGCAGATTATTCATGACTCCCACGCGCCAGAGCTTGTCTTTAATACACCAGTATAAATATACCTAATGTGCAAAAAGTAGCGACCGAGCACTAACTGGTTGTGTTGTCCGGAAAGGCTATTGAAGTTTGAGCGTTAACGGCTTCGATAGTCGCGACGAAGGCGTCGCTCCCACAGAGAGCGACGGACGCTCTGTGGGAGCGATCCCCTGATCGCGATCTCGAGGCCGAAAGTGTTAAGTAACAATAAATGGTATCAAGGTCTCATTGGTTAAGATGGCAAAAGGGTAATTTTTGACTTATGTATAACGGTGAGCGCTCCAGAGACGGAAAAGTATTCAAGATTATGAAATAACCATGAAGAGCATGAAGATTAGATTGTTGACTTTATCGACTTTTTCTTCATTTCCATCATGCTCTTCATAGTGAATAAATTTTTTATGCTCTATTCACTAACTTAAAGCCTCAACAACGTGGGAACGATGACTAATGCTGTTCCTAATTTATACCTTTATTTATACCTTTCGCACTTCAAATTTCGAAAGTGCCTTAGGATGCGCCGGGGTGCTCGGCACCGAATTTTGATACACGATGAGTATAATTTATTCAACGGAGAACGAAACTAATGAGCATACAAGTTATTAATCCATCCAACGGCGAATCATTGGGCATAAGCCCGGAACTCGACGCCGACGCTCGCGATGCGGCGCTCGACCGCGCGCAAACAGCCTATGCCGATTGGAAAAAACAATCCTTTGCGCAACGCGCGCAAGTGTTACGTAACATCGCTCAGCGTTTACGCGACGATGTAGAATCCTTGGCGCCACTGATGACTCTGGAAATGGGCAAACCGATCAAGGAGGCTCGTGCCGAAGTAATGAAGGCAGCGCTCTGCGCCGACCATTACGCCGAACATGGCGAGGCATACCTTGCCTCGGATACATTGGCATCGGACGCCAGTCTTAGCTATGTGCAATATCTGCCTTTGGGCGTTGTACTGGGAATTTTGCCGTGGAACGCACCCATTTGGCTGGCTTTTCGCTTTTGCGCCCCAGCGTTGATGGCCGGCAACACCTGTCTGATGAAGCACGACCCGCATGTTCCGGCCTGCGCTGAAGCAATAGCACGGATTTTTGAGCAAGCCGGCGCACCAACGGGACTATTGCAAAATCTGCCCTTGTCGAACGCCGATGTCGAAGCGGTTATTCGCGACCCGCGCGTGCAAGCCGTCTCGTTGACCGGTTCGGATAGAGCCGGCAGTTTTGTAGCCGCTATCGCCGGTGCTGAAATCAAACCAGTCGTCCTGGAATTAGGCGGTTCCGACCCCTGCATCGTACTGTCCGATGCCGATCTGGACAAAGCCGCCGATGTGATTACGCTGTCGCGCATCATCAATGCCGGCCAATCTTGTATCGCCGCCAAACGCATCATTGTCGAAGCCGGCATTCATGACGCACTCGTGACACGGCTTGAAGCACGTCTAAGTAAGCTGAAACTGGGCGACCCGAATGAGGAAAGCACAGACATCGGCCC